>VGOX01000152.1 GCA_016875755.1 Chloroflexota bacterium | reverse complement strand
TCATATCGTGTCATCGTCCAACTTATACGGCGGAACAGTAAGTCAATTCAAATACACATTTCCGCGTTTGGGAATCAGTGTCACACTCGTTGACCCATCTGACCCTGAAAATTTTCGCAAGGCGGTTCAACCCAATACAAAACTGTTCTTTGGCGAAACGATTGCCAACCCCTTTGGCAGTATTTTCCCGATCGAAGAAGTGGCAAAGATCGCGGATGAGTTCGGTATCCCGCTGATGATCGATAATACCGCCGCCACACCATACCTGTGCCGTCCATTCGAATGGGGCGCGCACATCATCACCCATTCCACGTCGAAATACATCGGCGGACATGGAACCTCGCTCGGCGGTGTGATCGTGGACAGCGGCAAGTTCAAATGGGCTGGCAGCGAACGCCACAAGAATTTCAACACCCCCGACCCTTCGTATCACGATGTTGTGTACGCGGAGGATTTCGGTCCGCTGGCGTTCATCTCGAAGGCACGTGCTGGCATTTTGCGCGACCTTGGCACGAGTCAGTCACCGTTCAATTCATGGCTTTTCATTCAGGGTCTTGAGACCCTATCCCTGCGCATGGACCGTCATGTGCAGAACGCACAAGCTGTGGCAGAGTTTTTGGCAGACCATCCTAAAGTTAGTTGGGTGAAGTATGCAGGTTTGCCAGATCATCCCGATCACGAACGTGCAAAGAAATATGTTCCCAAAGGTCCCAGCGCGGTCATCGGTTTCGGCGTCCAAGGCGGGCGTGAAGCAGGCGCGAAGTTCATAGACAGCCTGAAACTTTTCAGCCATGTTGCTAACTTCGGCGATGCCAAGTCGCTTGCGATTCATCCTGCCAGCACCACGCATTCGCAGCTTTCAGATGAAGAACAAAAAGCCACCGGTGTCAGTCCCGATTTCATTCGTCTGTCCATTGGGCTTGAAGATATCGAAGATATCCTTTGGGATATTGATCAGGCACTTCAATAGAAAGGATGAAGGATGAATTATGAAGGATAAAGGCATGAATGAAAATTCATCCTTCCGCCTTCATCATTCATCCTTGTACCACCCATGCCTGTAAAAATTCCTCCCACCCTGCCTGCTCGCACAACACTTGAACGCGAGAACATTTTCATCATGGATGAAGACCGCGCGCTTCATCAAGATATTCGCGCGTTGCGTGTTGCCATCCTCAATCTTATGCCTACCAAGGTCACAACCGAAACCCAGCTTCTGCGTTTGCTTTCCAACTCCGCGCTTCAGGTTGAGGTCACGCTGCTGCACACCGCCACACATGAATCCAAGAACACAGATGCCGATCACCTACTCAACCACTATGTCACCTTCAACGATGTCAAACATGAAAAATTCGACGGTCTGATCGTCACAGGCGCGCCCGTGGAGCAGATGCCATTCGAAGAAGTGGATTATTGGAACGAGCTCACCCAAATCTTTGATTGGGCAGAGACCAATGTTGAATCGACATTTTACATTTGTTGGGGAGCGCAGGCGGGACTTTACCACCGTTACGGCATCCCCAAATATGACCTGCCCCGCAAGATGTTCGGCGTCTTCGAACATCGCCTCTTGAATCGGACCTCGAAGCTGTTACGCGGTTTTGACGACATTTTCCTCGCCCCACACTCCCGTCACACTGAGATCCGCCGTGCGGACATTGAGAAGCAACCTGAGTTGGAGATCCTAGCCGAAGCGGATGACGCGAGCGTGTACATCGTTGGGTCGAAAGATGGACGCCACCTCTTCATCACGGGCCATTCGGAGTACGATCCTCTCACCCTCAAAGGCGAATATGAACGCGACGTGAACAAAGGACTACCGATTCACGTGCCGAAGAATTACTATCCACAAGATAACCCAAAACGAGAGCCGACCGTCCGCTGGCGGGGACATGCGAATTTGCTATATGCAAATTGGTTGAATTACTACGTGTATCAAGTCACACCATATGATTTAGATCAGATTCCCCAAAAACCTTAGAAATGATGATGTACCACAAACTACAATCTGTGGTACATCATAAAAATAATCCCCATGCCTTCACCCGCGCTTTAACTTTTCAGCCTAGCCCATAATAATGCGCTCGCCTTCATATAACTTGATGGCGATAAAGGTAATTACAACCGAAAGCAGAATTGTTACAACGGCTGAGATCAAAATATTCATGCCAGAGATCGGTTCAGTGCGTAGGAACTGGTTGATCAAAATTTGTTGCCCAAAGGTTGGGATGAGCATCGTCCACAGATCTGATTTGACCGGCAAAAAAGCGAGGGCAAGCCCCGGCAAGGAGGGGATCAATCCGATGAAAGGCAGATAGGTCCCGGCTTCCTTTGTCGTTTTCGAAAACGAGGCAATCAAAGTTTGAATTGCACATGCAAGTATGACGATTGGCAGGCAGATCAAAAATACCGAAGTAAGCGCACCGATGTCCAAACCAATTTGAACGCCAAGTAATTTTTCGATCGGCAGGAAGCGAAAAATAGCGGCGAACCCCACCAGTGTGATGAGCAGGTTGAAGGTGGCAAATGGCATGGCAGAGATCATCTTACCGATAGCAACCCAGCCACGTGGAAGCGGATTGATCAGTAGCGGTTCAAGTGAGCCGCGCTCGCGCTCTCCTGCCGTCGCATCTGTAATGACAGGTGATGCGCCGTTGAAGATCACAAAAATAATGAAGTACGGCAGCATTGAAAGGAAGATCAGCGCCTGGCTTTGTGGTGTCGCAGTATCCACCTCTTCAACCTGGATCACATGCAGCACTTCCGGGCTGACACCTCGCAAGCTCAAGCGCAGCAAACCAATGTAGCTGCCATATCCTTCCAGCAGGTCATATGCGCGGGAAATATCCATCATGGCAGACTGACGTGTGCTGTCAAAGACCAGTTGCACACTGGCTGTTTCACCACCTGAAAAATTTTCACCGTATCCGACAGGAATGATCAATGCCACATTAATATCCCCGGCGATCACCGCTGCCTGCGGGTCTTCTGGCGCGGGTTTAATGACTACATCCTGCTGCTCTAAAAATGCGATGAGATTGGGCGCGTGCTCGGCTCCTGCCACTGGAAGCACCAGCGCCTCCGTCCCCTCGCGGATGGTATTCCCCAATAACATAATCATCCCACCCAGAATCAACGGACCGAATAATGCCCAGAAAACACCTGTCGTCCAACTGCGGGTGTCGCGCAGGTTATCAAGTACTTCCTTTTGAATAATGACCCATATCTTTTTCATTGCATCAATCCCTCTTCCGAGCCGATGGCAGCCACGAAAGCATCTTCAAGATTCTCCTTGCCGGTCTGCTTGCGTAAGTCATCCGGACTGCCGTTAGCAGAGACAGAACCCTGCGAAATTATCACGATCTGGTCACACAAAGCTGCAACCTCCTGCATGACCTGACTGGTGAACAAAACGCACTTGCCCTCCTCTCGCAGACGCAAAACGAACTGACGCATCGCGCGCGTACTCATCACATCCAAACCATTGGTCGGTTCATCCAATAAAACATTTTGTGGGTTATGCACAAGCGTGCGAGCAATCGCCACTTTGAGCTTCTCGCCTGTAGAAAAACCCTCGGTCTTGCGATCGGCAATCGACTGCATATCCAGCAGAGTCACCAACGAGGAAATCTGTTTCTCCAACGCCTCACCTTCCATGCCATGCAATCGCCCGTAATAGCGGATGTTCTCGCGACTCGTCAGGCGCGGATACAACCCACGCGCATCTGCCAACACGCCAATCCGCTTCTGCACTTCAATGGGATTCTGACGCACATCAAATCCATCGATCTGTGCTGAGCCATCGTCAGGCTTCAACAATGTGTACAGCATGCGCAGGGTCGTGCTCTTACCTGCTCCGTTCGGACCTAGCAAACCAGTGATCTGTCCGTCACGTGCAGAGAATGAAACGCCTTTCACAGCCTGTACCTTTCCAAATGATTTTGAAAGGCCTTGTACTTCGATCATATCTACCTCACAGCGCTATGGGCGCGGACCGCTGAAATTAACGAAGAATGGCGGCGGCGAAACCTTATCCACGCAGTCTGTTTCCAAACCGCTTAACGTACCGCTTTCAACGAACGCTGTAAAAATATTCGAACCGCATACGCTTGTCATGTTCCCATGCCCCATGCCCGCAAATATCAGGTGCAGGTCATTGCTCAGGCTTTCGGCAACCTTCTCAGCGTGGTGCGGAGGCGTGATCGGATCCGCTTCACCAGAGAGGATCAACACAGGTACATCGGACACCACCGGCTCACGGAATTGCGGCGAGACCTGTCCCTTTTGCCAGCTTTTACATACTGCTGCAAAATCCACTGTGCGGTCACTAAAGACACTATTCCCGCTTTTCTGTGCCGCCTCATCCGCATCGATCAACGGCGCATCTTCGGTACAGGTCACAGCATAGAACATGCCGTCATACAAACCCGCATTGACCATGAACGCCTGCGATATCAACGGGATGTAATTCTCTTCGGCATATGCCTGATGAATTCCCAACGGCAGGGCTGCCACCAGATCGGGCACATACAAAATATTGAAGACCATGCTAGTGATGAAAGTATCCGTCACTTCCACATCGGTGGGCTTATTGGTCAGCGGGTGTGGGATGACGATCTCGGCGGGAGATTCTGCTAACCGAGCGACCAGCCCCTCAAACTCGGATCGCAAATTGGGGAAGGTCTGCGCACACTCCTCATCCGCTTCGCACCGCGCGAAGAACTGGTCCAGCGCTGCTTGCCCATCTTCCGCTGCATCCATGAACATGACAAAGCTGGGGTCAACCACCGAATCGAGCGTCACAGTACGGAAATGTTGCGGGTACATGCGCAGGTAGGTCAATGCGGCGCGAGTGCCATACGAAGCGCCATATAAGTTGATGGTTTCATACCCGAGTGCGGCACGCACTTCGTCGAGGTCGGTCATGGCGATTTCAGTTGTATAAAAACGCACATCGGCATCCAACGAATTGGGACAATCCTTGAGGATCGCCAATGCTTCTTCATCGGTCAATACTTCCACTTCAGGGTCAATGCAGCGCAACGGGTTCGACTTGCCCGTACCGCGCTGGTCTACTAAAACAATATCTCGATCCTGATGAAGATTGAATAACAGGGAGAAAGTCGCTGGAAAAGCTTCAGTGGCAGCTTGACCAGGCCCGCCCGCCAGCAGAAAGACAGGGTCTGCTTCAGGACTGCGTGAGATGGCAGGGATAACGGCAATATGCAGGTCGATCTGCCGTCCGCCTGAATTGGCGCGGTCTTCAGGGACAGTTAACGTCCCGCACTGTGCATCCACCTGACGCCCAACAGGCGACGTGAGCACGCAATCTTCCAGCGCAAGCGAAGGCTCAGGGTCAGCAGGCAGGTTCGAGGTTGAGCACGAAGCGAGAAAGGTCAAGAGTAGAACGGATGCGTAGTAAAGTCGTCTCATGAGTTTATTGTTGTACATTCGGTTGATCCCAATCAAGATATTGATGCAGCCAATCTTTTTCGGCACGTGCGCTGCCCTGATCGAAGGCTCGTTCGAAAAGCAGTTGAGCTTGTGAGGCTTTTGCGTGCGCTTCGGGGAGGCGCCCCTCGGCGACTAGAACAGCTGCTTCGCTACGAAGCAAGGTGTGTTTTTCTATCAATGCGCCGCCGCTTCGTTGAAAGAACTGTCTGGCGGACTGAGCCTGCTTTTGGCATGCCGCTTGAAAAAAAGCTGCTTCGAGATAGACGGCTTGCTTTAAGCCTTCGGGCAGGTCGTTCTCGCTGGCAAGCACGGAATCGAGAGCCTGACCAGCTTGCGTTACGTCTCCCCTATCCAGATGATGATAGTAGGCAAGGAGATTTACAGTGGAATCTATCATTGGGTTGCTGCGGATGGAGAGAAGGCGTTGTAAAATTTCGGGTGAGTAATCGCGCGGGCGAACCCCGTTCAGCGACTCGGCTTGCAAGATGAGAATCAAGGCACGCTGTTCCACCTCTATGCCGCCGCGTAATAATGAAAGAATCTGCGCGCCGTCGG
>VGOX01000151.1 GCA_016875755.1 Chloroflexota bacterium | reverse complement strand
TGGTCATGTCCTCGCCGTCAATGGCGATGATCTGGTCACCAGGCAGCAACCCAGCTTTTTCAGCAGGCGAACCGGGGATCGGGCTGGTGACGGTCAGGAATTCGGTGGTGGTATCCACATACGCGCCGATGCCTTCATACTCGCCTTCCAAACCTTCATTGGCTTGCTTGAAGGATTCAGGGTCCATGTAGGAGGAATGTTCGTCGCCGAGCGCTTCCATCATGCCGCTGATCGCGCCGCGCATGAGCGCGACATCATCGACGGGCTGGTCTACATAATTGGCATGGACAAGGTTCCACGCCTCCCAAAAGGGCGCAAACAAGGTTTGCAGTTCTTCCGGGGTGGCAGTTTGCTGTTCAGGAGATGCCGTGGGCGGCGCTTCCACAGTGGGGGCGCTGAGCCCAGGCAGGTTCGCAAAGGGCATCAGGTGTCCGGTCACAAAACCGCCTGCAAACGAGCCAAGCGCGATCACAATGACCACGAGAACAAGCAAAATTGTCTTTAAGGTTTTATTCACAAAAGCCTCCAGTGGCTTGGTATGCAGAACGATACCATTCGGGGATTAAAGATTTCTGAATTCTTTGTACGATTTTCGTAAGAGAAGGTTACTTCTCAGAATCAGCTGGCGCGTCTTTCTTACCCTCGTTCAACTCCTTGATCTTCTGACGCAGTTCATCCATCGAATTGTCCTTCGACTTCGAGGAGGCGGTCAACGATTTTGAGAAGTTTTCGAGGATGCTTTTTTCTCCGCCATTACGGATCGCTCCGCGCACAATGGCGTACATGGCAAAATTCACACCAACGATGATCAGAACAAAAATGAGGGCGCCGAGCATGAAGCTACTTGAATCTTCCATGAGATTATTGCCTTTCCAAAATATCAGGTAATTCAGACCAATCGGTTAAATGGGCGTTTGCATCGCCGTTGGAGAATGAAGCCTGAGCCAGCAAACTGAACATGCCGAGGTCTTTGGCAGCGCGGGTGGTGCGCGGCAGGTCATCAATCATCACACAGTTGCGCGGGTCGGTCTCACCGGCGATCTGCATGGCGGTCTTGAACGCGTTTGGCATCGGCTTGCAATACGGGGCAATGGCGTTCACGTCCACGATGATCTCGAAGAGGTCGCGCAGTTCGAGCGCGGTTAGCACTCTTTCAGCGTGGTGACTGTCTGCATTGGTAAAGATCAGGTTTCGGGTCGGCAGCGAGGCGATGATCGAGCGCAGGGTTGGGTTGGGTGTGAGGTAATTTTTCAGCGGCAGGTCATGCACATAGGCGAGGAAATCCTGCGTATCGAGATCGTGGTGCTCCTGCAAGCCGCGTGTGGTGGTGCCGTATTGCATGTAATATTTTTCGCGCAGGCTCGAAACCTGTTCGGCGGGGATGCCCAAACGCTCGCGCATGTACACGTTCATGCGCTCCTTGATGGCAAGCCACAAACCGCTGTCGGTTGGGTATAAGGTGTCGTCAAGATCGAAGAAGATGGTGGTAAATCGCATGGCGCGATTATATATTAGTTCTTTTTGTTATTTGCGGGCACGCTGGGTATAATCGTGCCATGCCCATTCGATTGCTCTCATCAGAAGTTGCCTCGCAGATCGCCGCCGGCGAAGTGGTGGAACGCCCCGCCTCGGTGGTGAAGGAGTTGGTTGAAAACTCGCTGGATGCAGGCGCGAAATTTATTTCGATCTCGATCGCGGATGCAGGGCGGACTCTGATCGAAGTGGCAGATGATGGATTCGGCATTCCTGCAAATGAATTGGATCTGGCCGCTTCGCGTCATGCGACCTCGAAGCTGGTTCAGTCCGATGATCTGTTCCACATCCAGACATTGGGTTTTCGGGGTGAGGCGCTGGCTTCGATCGGCTCCGTTTCGCATTTTACGATCACCTCGCGCGTGGGATCTGCAAAGGAAGGCGCGCGCCTGAAAGTGGATGGCGGCATCGCGGGCAAAGTGGAAAAGGTCGGCGCGCCCGTAGGAACGGTGGTGCGCGTGGAGAATTTGTTTTACAACGTGCCTGCGCGTTTGAAATTCCTGAAAACGGATGTGACTGAACGACGGGCGATTGACTCACTCGTCACGCGTTATGCGCTGGCATACCCGCATGTGCGTTTCAAAGTGACGGACGGCAAAAGCGTCACCTTGCAAACAGCGGGCGACGGTGACCGCCGTGCCATTCTCGCTGCATTGTACGGTGTGGATGTTGCCAGGCAAATGCTGGAAGTAATGGCAACAGAAGACCCTTCGACAGGCTCAGGGCAGGCGGCTTTATCGTTGACGGGCTATATCAGTCCTGTATCGTTGACACGTTCCAATCGAAAAGAGATCACGTTCTTTATCAACGGACGCTGGGTGCAGGAGGTTGCGCTCAACTCCGCAATTTTGCAGGCATATCACACCCTGCTGATGGTGGGACGTTATCCGCTCACGGCCTTGTTCCTCGAAATGCCGCCCGAAGAGGTGGATGTAAATGTGCATCCCACAAAAGCGGAAGTGCGTTTCCGCGCACAGGACAAGATATTCAGCTTCGTACAGCGTTCCGTGCGCAAGGCGTTGCTGGCGTACACACCTGTCCCGTCCGTTTCACCGCAGTTGTGGGGGGCGCGTTCTGTTCCTGCAGAACCAAGGGAAATTGGCATTGATTGGACGATGGCAGGGGCTTCAGTGGACAGTGAACAGTTTCCAGTGACCAGTAACGAGGGACAAGATTCATTGTCCACCGTCCATGGTCAACCGTCCTTCTCCACAGGTGTTCCGCTGCTCCGTCTTATCGGGCAGATCGGTTCGACGTATCTGGTGGCGGAAGGTCCTGATGGGTTGTATCTCATTGACCAACATGCGGCACATGAGCGTGTGCTATTCGAAAAATTGATGGCGCAGCGCGAGAACAAGAATATCCCTTCACAGCAATTGCTGACTCCAGAGGTTGTCACCATGCCGCCGCAATCTGCAAAAACATTACTGGAGCAATTGCCTTTCCTCAACCGTTTCGGCTTTGAGGTGGAGGAATTCGGCACGAACACCTTCCAAGTCCGCGCGATGCCAGTGCTGTTTTCGGGCGGCGACCCTGCGTCCGCGCTGCGTGCTTTGGTGGAGGATTTTGAAGAGGATGAGAGCCCGCTTCAGGCGGAGGTGGAGGCGCGCATTGCAGGGAGAGTCTGCAAGCGGCTGGCGGTCAAGGCGGGGCAGGTGCTTACATCCGAAGAACAGAGAAGTCTGCTGAACGATCTCGAAGCGTGCCAATCGCCGCGGACGTGTCCGCATGGACGCCCCACAATGATCCACCTGACCGTGGATGCGTTGGAACGTCAATTTGGGAGGCGCGGAGCACGGTAGTCGAACTGTCAGCACAAATCTGGACCTCTAAATAAAATTGTAAGGTGTGGGGATATTTAACATTGAATACGCTACAATATGAAAATGCAAAAATTGGCGGACATGCTTTCGTCTCATGACCTTAACGAAATTTTCGAGCATGTTCACACGGGAATCGCTCTTCTGGAACGCGATGGAACTCCGTTATCATGGAACACCGCCTTTGAATTTGTAAAAAAATCGTTCAACCTTGAGATCAAACTTGAAACACTACTGCCGCCCGAAGAGCGGGATTCAGGGCTGGCAAAAATATCGAACGGGATCATGCATCACTGGGTGGGTGAATTTCAAATAGCAGGGGAAGAGGGCGTAACCCTGTGCAGCTGCATGGCGCTTCCTATTTCAAACGGACGGGTGCTCCTGATCATCGAAAGTATCGAGTCGGAATTTGCAGTTAAAAAAGTCATCATCAAACTGAGCCGACAGGTAAAGCTCTTCCGCATCGAGAGTGAATTCACAAAGAAACTCGCCCAGAACAAGCAGATCGAAATGGAAGCCGTGATGGCGCAAGCCAGCGAAGTGGCGCACGTTGACCCGTTGACCTTCCTGCCGAACCGCCGCACCATCGTGCGCGAATTGCAGGATGAAGTGCTGCGCGCCGAACGGTATCCGTCGCAGCTATCCATTTCCATTGTGGATGTGGATCACTTCAAGAACATCAACGACACGTATGGGCATCCCATCGGGGATGAAGTATTAAGACAGGTGGCGTATCAATTGCGCGATCAGGTCCGTCACCCGGATATGGTCGGGCGGTATGGAGGCGAGGAGTTTCTCATCATCCTGCCCAATTCGGATAAAAGAGCCGCCGCCGAGCAGGCAGATCGGTTGTGCCGCCAGATGCGCGAAACGGTCATCACCGTAAAAGGTCACAAGATCAATGTCACATTGAGTATTGGCGTAGCACAGTTAAAAACAGGGAACGATACGTGGGACAGCCTGCTTAACCGCGCCGATAATGCCATGTACGAAACAAAGAACATGGGGCGTGATGCCTGGTCCATTGCTGATTAATTCGCCTCGAAAATCCCCCGAAACGAACTCTCAATCACTTCTTTAACCTGCTCCATTGTTGGCGCAGGAGCAAGCAAATCCACGAGCGAAACAACTGGCTCATTCAACCCGCATGCAATAATGCCGTCGAAATATTCCATGTTCGGATTGACATTCAATGCAAAGCCGTGGCGGGTGACGCCCCGCGCATCCACCTTGACTCCAATGGCGGCGATCTTGGCAGGCTTTTTCCTGTCTTCAGGTTTGCAGTTCACGCATCGCGAATGGACGTCAGCCTGAATCCACACCCCGGTCTTTCCCTCCCGTTGAGCAGAGGCAATGCCGAACTGCATCAACGCGCCGATCAACATCGATTCCAATCTGCGGATATAGCCGACATAATCTGCTTCAGGGAGGCGGTCATCGTTACTCAATCTTCTCAAAGGAATCAGCGGATACCCCACCAATTGCCCCGGTCCGTGATAGGTGACGTCACCGCCGCGATCCACCCAGAAAGTGGAAACGCCTTTTTGTTTCAGTTGTTCTTCATTCCAAAGTAAATTGGCGGTGTTGCCCCGTCTGCCAAAGGTGTACACGTGGGGATGTTCCAGTAAAAGCAATGTCGGCGGACGTTTTCCCTCTGCGATCTCCGCGGCATATTCATCTTGTAATTTCCAGGCAGTTTCGTATTCGATCAATCCCAGATCAATAATTTTGAGGTTCATACCATTAAATTCCGTAGGGACACGGCGGCGCCGTGTCCCTACATTTGTGATTATCCAAATATCCTTCGATGCAAATCCGATTCCAATAACCCATTCGGGTCACAGCGTTTTTTCAATTTCTTGAACTTTTTCACGGTCTCTTCACCATAAAACGCCAGTGCAGTATCTGCAGAGGTTTCACTGTTCTTGGCAAAGTAGAAACGCCCGCCATTGGCAATGACGATCTGATCGAATTCCTGCAGCATGGCGGCAAGCCGTTTGCGGTTTGCATCGGTCACTTTGAAATCCATCGCAAGCGAGAAGCCATCCACGGCGTGTGTGAGCAGGAAGGGGTCGGGGCGGTGACGTTTGGTCACACCGAGATAGGATGGCAGGCGGTTCTTGTGCGAGAATTTGAGCATCTCCGTCCATGCGGTTTCGGCGGTTTCTTTGGGCATGAAGGATTGATATTGGATCAAACCCGTCTTTCCATACGAAAGTTCCCAATCGGGGACATAATCCAGCAAAAAGTGGAAGGCTGCATGCGGTTGGCGGAAGGTGTGCGTCCGCAAAGATGCAATGTATTTCGCAGTGTTGATGCCCCACGTCCCAAAATTATTCATGAACGGCGACATGAAGTAATGCAGAAGTCCCTTTGGGAATACGCCAAAGATGCGCGGGGGCAGAATCTGATTCTTGATCTTCATCGTTTCCTGCGGATTTGGGTCTTCACCTTCATGCACATAACGCGCCGCATGGATCTGTCCGCGCCCGAGCGATTTTCCGCCCGCGATGCCGTCGAGCCAGCCGACGATGTAATCATACTTCGGCGCGCCGTCTTGCAGGCTGGCAAGCTGTCGGCTGAGATTCTGCACGGGCCACGCGTCCACAGTCACAAGTCCAGAGTGGATGCGCTTCATTTGCATCGTCACCGAGGTGAAGATGCCGAGCATCCCATAACCGCCGATCATCGCGTAAAACAGATCCTTGTTCTTTTTGGGCGAGCAGGTGATCTCCGCGCCCGTCGGC
>VGOX01000150.1 GCA_016875755.1 Chloroflexota bacterium | reverse complement strand
TGCCGAAAATGTCGGCATGGCGGCGATCGCCACAGACTGAGCAATCGCGGCTTGTGCCATCACCATCAACGTGAATGCGTAGGCAAGGCTTTGAATACTGCCATCCGCCATCCGCGACCCAAGATTATTGTTGACCCAAAAATTCAATTGAACGATGGCAGCGCCA
This sequence comes from Chloroflexota bacterium, assembly GCA_016875755.1. Taxonomy (GTDB): domain Bacteria; phylum Chloroflexota; class Anaerolineae; order Anaerolineales; family Villigracilaceae; genus Villigracilis. The sequence goes on along the minus strand of VGOX01000150.1, from coordinate 5,942 downwards.
AAAACGCGCGGTCCCATCAGTTGAAAAACTTTTACGACATGGGTATTGCCCAATCCAAGTGAAAATGAAAACTTGCCATTCAGCTTAAGTAAAGATGGAACCTGCACCAACAGGAACAGACCAGCACCGATCACCACGCCCCACGCCAGCCCGTAAATTCCGATCCAACGCGAGAGCACCAGCACGCCGAAGATCTGTCCGAGTTGATACATGGCGGCGGTGATCTGCGGAATAAAAAATACCTGATGCGCATTGAGGATGCTCATCACCAATCCGCCGATGCCAAATAGAACCGCCGAAATGGATTGAATGCGAAGCAGGTTCACGGTGAGTGCGAAGGCTTCAGGGTTTTCAGAAAGCCCTGGCGCAAGCAGGTAGCGCACGATCTGCGGCGCAAAGATCGAAGCGAGCAAAGCCGCAATGCTGAGTACCAACGTAACTAGATTGATCAACGCTGATGCGAGTTTCCATGCAGATGCGCGTTCCTCTTTCACTAAGAGTCCTGTGAATGTCGGCAAAAAAGCCGACCCGAGCGCGCCTGCCGCGATCAGCGTGAACAAGGTTTCGCTGACGCGGTTCGCTGAAAAGAACGCATCCAATTCGAATGATGGAAAGGCTTGTGCCACAAGCACGCTGCGGATCAAGCTGGCGATCTGCCCGAAGACAATGGCGAACATCACCGTCCCTGCGGCGCGCGCGATCTGTTGATTTGCTGTTGATTTCGTCATGAGTTGCGCGATTATACCCATTGCGGTCAAAAATTGTGTTCTTGGGAAAGTGGGAAAAACAATTTTTGACCGTGGGTATTATATAATCCCATCGGGAGACTTCCATGAAAAAATTATCGACGCTATTCCTGATGTTTTTGATTTTATTAACCGCATGTGACACTGCAACCGTTACGCCTCAGCCTCCGCTCAAACCTGGCTCTGCCACCGAGACACCTGTACCGCTGCTGGAAGTGATTTCGATTCCCGTCGGCTACGGCTCCAGCGGCGGGTGGTACGAGCTGTATTTCACCGACCCGCAAAACCCGCTTGCTTCACAACGGACGGGCGGCATTGATATGCCGCTTGTTCAAGCCATCGACTCCGCTCGCCTGAGCGTGGATGTTGCCATTTACAGTCTGAGCCTGAATAGCATCCGCGATGCGCTTATCCGCGCGCATGAACGCGGCGTACAAGTCCGCATGGTGATGGAAAGCGATAACATGGACAGGACCGACCCACAGCGGCTGAAAGAGGCGGGTATTCCCATCCTTGGTGATCGTCGTGAAGGGTTGATGCACAACAAATTCGTCATTATCGATAAATCCGAAGTGTGGGTGGGCGGTATGAACTACACCGACTCAGGCGCATATACCGATAATAATATGATGATGCGCATCCGCTCGGTGAAGATGACCGAGAACTTTATCAAAGAATTCGAGGAAATGTATGTGGATGATCGCTTTGGTGATGACATTGTGACCGAAACCCCGCATCCACGCCTGACGATCGATGGTACGGAGGTGGAGGTATATTTTTCGCCAGACGATGGTGTGCAGAGTCGTTTTGTCGAGTTGGTCAACGCGGCGGAGCATAGTATTTATTTTATGGCTTTCTCATTCACTGCTGATCCCATTGGACAGGCGGTCCGCGAGCGGGCTGCGGTGGGAGTGACGGTGGCAGGCGTCATGGATAATGAGCAGATCAACTCCAACATCGGCACAGAATTTGACCCGTTCCAGCAAGCTGGGTTGGATGTGTACCGCGACGGAATCGATGGACAGATGCATCACAAGATCATGATCATTGATGGCGAGACTGTTATTATTGGTTCGTATAACTTCACCAATAGTGCCGAAACGCGCAACGACGAAAATTTGCTAATCATTCACAGTCAACAGGTGGCTGCGCAATTCATGGTTGAATTTCAGCGGGTATATGGGCTGTCCCAGTGATATGAGAATTTCTTCACAAACAAAAGGCAATTTTGAAATTCGTCCTTTTACCCCGTAACCTTTTTGCCTTGAATTCGACTATTTGGGTATGAACGAAAAACTCATCAAAACTCAAAGAGGTGAAAAAATGAAAAAGGTATCCCTGAAATTGTTTTTGGCAGTAATGACTTTTGCCCTGTTGCTCTCTGCTTGTGGCGGTGCGGCTGTCTCTGCCGACCCGACTGCTGGAAAGGCGCAGGCTGCTCTCGTCCAGTTTACTGGCATCATCGAAGCCATGGATGGCGACCAATGGACCATCAATGGGCAGGTGCTGACCGTGCCGCCCACCCTGTTGCGTGGTAAAACCTTCAACGTTGGTGACGCCATTGATATGGAAGTGGAAGTTGGAGATGATGGCTCCTTTGTGGTCAAAAGTGTCGAACGTTCGGACGACGATAATTCCAACGACGATGACGATGACAACTCCGATGATGATAACGACAGCAATTCCAACGACGATAACGGAAATGACAGCAACTCGAACAGCAGCAATTCCAATAGCTCGAACAGCAATGACGACGATGATGGCGACGACAATAACACGAACAGCAGCAATGTAAACAGCAATAGCTCGAATAGCAACGACGACGATGACAACAACTCGAACGACAGCAATAGCAACGATGATGACGACGACAGCAATGACAATGACGATAATGGTGACGACGATTAATTCCTGATCGCTGCAAACCGTTTACAATTGCGGGGCAGTCTGGCTCCTTTACAGAAACCAGACTGCCCTTCTTTTTATCATCTGCATATGGAAATGACATGTTGAAACGAATTCTCCCCCCTTTGCTCTTATTCATTCTTTTTATGGTTTTTATGGCGCTTGTCCAATTTGGGACGCCCAACCTGCCCGATAACGATGGTTTTTACCATATCAAACTGACATGGTTGATGCGTACAGAAGGTCTAAAACCAGACTTTCCCTGGATGCAGATGACCATCCTTAACGCCGAAGAATTCTACGACCATCACTTTCTCTATCATGTGGTGCTGATCCCCTTCACCTTCGGAGATTTACTGGCGGGTGCAAAGTGGTCTGCTGTGTTTTTTGCCGCGATCGCATTTTTAGCGGTTTGGTATCTGTTCCATCGCCAGCAGATTCCCGCCGCTTGGTTATGGGCATTGGGACTGCTCGCCGTCTCCACGCCTTTTCTCTACCGTATGTCAGTCACCCGTGCCCAGTCACTCTCTGTAGGTGTGTTGGCGCTGGGAATGGTATTTTTGTTGGAAGGAAAACACAAATGGCTGGCGGTTTTGTCCTTCCTTTACGTGTGGATGTACGACGCCTTCCCATTGCTTTTGGCGTTCACTGTTTTACATGCAGTTGCCATCTTTCTGCTTGAAAAGCGGCTTGAGTATCGTCCGCTGCTATGGGTGGGAGGTGGGATGCTGGCTGGGTTGATTATCAACCCCTATTTCCCTGATAACCTGATCTTTACCTATCATCACTTGCTCCCGAAATTACTGAACGCTACCTCGATCAGCGTGGGTAACGAGTGGTATCCATATGAAACGGAACAACTGCTGGAAAATTCCCCGTTGGCGTTGGCTGCCATTGCAGGCGGCGCATTGGCGCTTGGCCTTACCGATCGCAAAATGGATGTGCGGACAGCCTTCTCGCTTTTGGTGGCGCTGATGTTCGGCGTCATGCTTTTCAAAGCACGCAGATTCATTGAATACTTTGCCCCGTTCGCGCTGGTCTTCTCTGCGTTTGCATGGGCACCTATTCTTCGCGCTGAGATGGAGAACTTCGTCAACTCCAATTCGTTCTCCTGGTTGAAATCAAGATTTTTGCATATTGTTTTGGTTATGTTGATCGGGGTTGGCATGTTTCTCTCCATTCCGGATGCGCGAAAACAGGTGGCGGGCTCAAAATCATATGATTTCTACGCAGGTGCATCTGACTGGTTGATGCGAAACACCGAACCAGGCGAGCGCGTCTTCAATACCGATTGGGATGATTTCCCGCGCCTCTTCTTTTACAACACGCATAACACCTACATCGTTGGTCTCGACCCGACCTACATGCAACTCTACGACGCTGACCTGTACGATGAATGGGTGGCGATCACGCGCGGGAACGTGGACCAACCCTCCCAGCCCATTTTGAAGCGGTTTTCATCCCGCTACATTGTTACCGACCTGCTCCATAAAAACTTCCTTGAAAAAGCCGCGGAAGATCCAAACCTGATGGAAGTGTACCGTGACGATAAATCGGCGGTCTTTACAATTCTTGCGCCGTGATAAGATAACGAAAGATATTTCTCGAATGTCAATTTCTGAAGTTCAGGTGCTGCGAACAATCATGTCTGCAATGGACGGGAATCAAAAAACAAAAGATATACGCGAACTCAATGCGCAAGCCATCGGCGCGGTCTTCGACCAGTATTTTTCCGAGGTCTATCGCTATGTACTTTATCGCGTCGGCGACCAGACCCTCGCTGAAGACCTCGCCAGCGATGTGTTTACTCGCCTGCTTGAAGCCGTGCGTGATGGGCGCGGACCCGACTCGAATATCAAGGGATGGTTGATCGGTACGGCATCGCATATCGTCACCGACCATATGCGAAAAAAATACCGCCACCCTGAGATGGAACTTCCCGCCTCACTACCGGACCTCGAACCTGGTCCCGCTTCGGAAGTGGATCAACGTGAACAGAGCCGCGTCGTTCAGGCTGCCAGCGCCAAGCTCACACCTGAACAACAGCATGTCCTCACCCTGCGTTTTGGTCAGGGATATTCTCTCGAAGAGACAGCGGCCTTTATGAATAAAAATGTGAACGCCGTAAAAGCTCTCCAATTCCGCGCACTCGCCGCACTTCAGCGCGAGATCGGCGAGGTGGATTATGAATAATATTTTTGACGCCCTCGAAATTTGCTTACAGGAACTCGAAAACGGCGCTGACCTTGAAGCGGTTCTTGTCCGCTACCCAGACCTCGCCGATGAACTGCGACCGATCCTGAAAACCTCCATCGCGGCGCGGAAAGCTGCTGTTCCAGAACCATCCCCCGAAACCCTCCGCCGCGGGCGTGCCCGTGTTCTGCAAAATGCGGCAGAGATGCGTGAAGCCGTGGCGCAGCCGACCAAACGTATCTATCCAATCTTCCGTCGTTTGGCATTGTCACTCTCTCTTGTTCTCCTGCTGTTGTTCATCAGCAGCAACGGACTGTTAAATGCCTCCGCATCCTCTCTCCCGGGCGAACGCCTGTACCCCGTCAAACGTGGATGGGAAAATGTGCGTCTGCTGTTCATGCTCGACCCCGCTTCCCGCAGTGCGCTGGAGACGCAGTTTTACAATGAACGCTTCGCTGAAGTGACCAGCCTGCTCACAAAGGGACAAGTAGCGCCTGTTGAATTTGCAGGAGTTTATCTGGAAGTGTTTGGGCAGGTGTATGTTTCAGGAATTCAAGTGATCGTTCTGGATACAACCACCCTGCCATCTGACCCGATCAAGAACGGCGCGGCAGTTCTTGTGATGGGTAATACCTCCTCTGTTGGAACTGTACAGGCGAATTCCATTCAATTACTTACCACTGCCTCCACCGTGCCGACAGGCAGCCCGATCATTGTCCTGCCAAGTGCCACCCAACATCCTCAACCCAGCCCCACCCCTGAAGCGACGTTAGAGAATGAAAATACAAATGGCAGCCCCATCATCACGCCAACATCAAGCAGTAACTCGAATTCAAATTCGAATACCAATACAAACACAAATGTAAATAGTAATGATGACAATACCAATAACGACGATAATATTAATGATGACAATAGTAACGGTGATAGTAGCAGCGATGACGACGATAACGATAATGGTGACGACTAAACTCAAAACTGCGAGGCGACCCCTCGCAGTTTCTGTTGTGCGCCCAGCATGGGCGTTGGCTAGAGGGTGAAAGACCCTTATGGAGGTTGATTGCACCAACCATTAGCGGAAGGCAAGGGCGTTGTCGC
>VGOX01000149.1 GCA_016875755.1 Chloroflexota bacterium | reverse complement strand
CCCACGGCTGGTCCCATGCCAAAGGCGGCGTTGTGGGCAATGCGATTGAGCGCATACGCATCGGTACGTTGTTCGGAGGGAATGATATCTGCCAGCATGGCATCTGCCCCGACTTGATACAGCGGGTTCGACAAGCCGAGCAGTGCCATCAGCACTACGAAGTGCGGATACGTCTCGGCATGCATGAGCAGGTAATAGGCGATGCCATTGACGATCAGGCTAAAGACCATCACGGCTTTTCGTCCAATGCGGTCTGAGAGCGCGCCTGCAAGAAAAGACGCGAACAAGCCTGTGCCTGCGTTAATGGAAATTAACATGGCGACGGTACTGAGCGGCATATCCAATTTACTGCTGGCATAGATCAGCATGAAGGGCCAGATCATGCTTCCGCCTGCCGTGCTGATGACCAGCCCTGCAAGCATGAGCCAGTATTGTCTGGGATATTGATGGTAGATATGTTTGAGTTTATAGATCATGGATAGGTCAGTTTAACATAAAAAGCGGACGGAGAATTGTCTCCGTCCGCTTGGGGCTGGTACTAACGTGTTACGCTGTTGCACCTTCAACACTGCCAGATGGGGCGTTTCGCGTCATCCAGTAGGCGAGGGCGAAGCCTGTCACATACATCCAGATGGCGTATAAGCCAGGGACGACTGCCATCTCGTTGTTGTTGAGGATGGTCAATGCAACGGTAATGGCGAGCGTGGAATTTTGGATGCCCGTCTCGATGGCGATGGTTCCCGTCTGCACGACGTTGATGCCTGCCAGCCGCGACACAATGAACCCGACCGCGAGCGCGGCGATGTTCAGTGTGATGAACGCCGGGGCAAAACGCGGACCGTCATTGACGATCACATCCCAGTTTTGGATGATGAGCGCAAGAATGACGAGAAAGAGGAATCCGCCTGCGAATATCTTCGACCAGCGTTTGCTGCTTTCGGCAAAATTTGGCTTCCAATTGCGGATGCCCATGCCGATCAGCACGGGGACGACGGTCAACGCGGCAACCTGGATCATGGTATCAGCAACGGGGAAGTCAATATCCAATGCGCCGCCGCCGTAGGTGGTGTATGCGATTCCAAGCAGGAAGGGGATCGTGAACCAGGCGAGCATATTCGAGATGGCGGTGAGGGTGACAGAAAGGGCGCGGTCACCGTCTGCTGCGTGGACAATGAGGTTGGAGGTCGCTCCCCCGGGGGCGGCTGCCAGCAAGATGATGCTGATGGCATAGACGGGTTCAAGCGAGAACGCGCCAGCAATCACGAATCCGAGCACGGGCAATAGCACCAATTGGCACAATAACCCGATCAGCACTTGTTTGGGCTGGGCAGCAACCCGCTTGAAATCTGCGATGGTCAGGGTCATGCCCAATGTGACCATGATGATAATGATCGCTAACGGTAGAACGACAGTTGAAAGAACACTCTCTTGCATGGTAGATCTCCTCTGGTTGGTTTTGCGGGGATTACGCCCCGTTGCAGAATGAAACCCCAAATGCGAGATTAGGTGTCGGAATTAATGTGGAAATAAAAGACCGCCGACAAGCGTCAGCGGTCTGCGGTCTTCTGTCAGCGGTCTAGGTTTTTAAATCTCAGAAATATCCACAAATTTCAGGTTGGGATTTTTCTCGGAGTAATACTTGAGCAGGAACGGGGTTTGGAAGAGCATCGCCCATGCATTACGAGAGTCGCGTGCAAGGATGGCGTCACCGCGATTTTGCAGGGCTTCGATGTCCTTGTCTTCACCCTGAATCCAGCGCAGGAAGGAATGGGAGAGACGTTCCAACTCGGTCTTGACGTTGTATTCCGATACGAGGCGCGCCTGCACCACGTCGAATTGTAATTGTCCGACCACTGCCAGGATCGGCTCGCGTTTGAAGGCGTTGACATTGTAGAGTATCTGCACGGCGCCTTCGCTTTCAAGTTGTTGGAGTCCCTTGGAAAATTGCTTCTGCTTGCCCACGTCGAGATTTCTAAGTAGGGCAAAATGCTCGGGTTGAAATCTCGGTATCGGCGCGAATTGAAGCGCTTTTCCAGAGCAGAGTGTGTCGCCGATGGAAAACATCCCATTGTTCGGGAGACCCAGCACATCGCCGGGGAAGGCTTCGTCGATGATCTCGCGTTCGTTGGCGAAGGCTTTGTAGGGGCGCATCAGTTTGAGCGTCTTGCCGCTTTGTGCGTGGATCAGGTCCATGCCGCGCTCGAATTTTCCCGAACAGATGCGCAGAAAGGCAACGCTGTCACGGTGCTTTGGATTCATGTTCGCCTGAATTTTGAAGATGAAGCCTGTAAAATCCTCGTCCTCTGGTGAGACCGCGCCTGCATCACTGAGGTAGGGTTGAGGTGGCGGTGCAAATTGGATGAAGGCATCCAGGAACATGCGGACGCCAAAGTTGGTCAGCGCGCTGCCGAAGAAGACAGGCGTTTGCTTTTCTTTGAGCACCGCATCGTGATCGAAGCTGACGCCCGCCTCATTCAACAATTCAGCGGTTTCCTGCAAGTGACGGAATTTCTCAGCTGAGAGAATGTTTCGCTCGACTAGGTCGTTCAGGCCGACGAATATTTCTGGTGCAATTTTTTCGTTGCGTTCGGTGCGTTCGTAATGGTACACGCCATTCTCAGAGCGGTCATACACCCCCACAAATTGCGGACCATCGCCCACGGGCCAGTTCATCGGCACAGGTTCCATGCCCAACACCTTGCGGATCTCATCCAGCAGGTCGAGCGGGTCGCGGGCAGGACGGTCCATTTTGTTGATGAAGGTGAAGATGGGAATGCCACGCTTGCGACAGACCTCAAATAGTTTGAGAGTTTGCGGCTCTATGCCTTTGGCGGCATCGATAACCATCACGGCGCTGTCCACCGCCGATAGGGTACGGTAGGTGTCTTCGGAGAAGTCCTGATGTCCGGGTGTATCGAGCAGGTTGATGGTATGCCCGCGATAGGGGAATTGCAGCACCGTCGAAGTGATGGAAATGCCCCGTTCGCGTTCCATCTCCATCCAGTCGGAGGTGGTAGCGCGTTGATTTTTGCGTGCGCGGACATTGCCCGCCAGTTCGATGGCGTTGCCATAGAGCAGTAGTTTTTCGGTCAGTGTGGTCTTTCCTGCATCAGGATGCGAAATGACCGCAAATGTCCGCCGTGCAGCAATGGCTGATGTTGTAGATTTTGTTTGGGGTAAAGTTTCGTTCAAAATGACACTCCAAAAAAACTTCCGAAGCCGTCTTGACTTCGGAAGTCTATTTTCGACTTGCGACTATCTGCGGTTGCGGTCACCGCCGCCACTGCGTCCGCGATCACCGCCGCCGCGTCCGCCTCGGTCTCCACCGCCACCCCCGCGTGGGCCGCCACGTCCACCGCCGCCACCGCTTCGTCCGCCCTTATCCTTTTCGCGGGCTTCTTCCACAGACCAGCCTTCGAGCACGGCTTGACGTGAGAGACGGATCTTGCCCTGCGGGTCAACATCTGTCACCATCACGGTCAATTCGTCGCCGAGCGCACAAACGTCCTCAACGGAGTTGACGCGTTCGCTGTCCAACTGGGAGATGTGTACAAGACCATCAATGCCGGGCATGATGTTTATGAATGCGCCGAAGGCTTCGATGCGCACAACCTTGCCGGTATAGATATTGCCAACGGTTGCGCTTTCGCTCAGTCCTTCAATGCGTTCTTTTGCAATTTTTGCACCTTCCGCGCTGGTGGAAGCGATGTACACGGTGCCGTCTTCTTCAATATCGATTTTTACGCCTGTTTCTTCCTGCAAGGCACGGATGTTCTTGCCGCCAGGTCCGATCAGTGCGCCGATCTTATCGATCGGAATTTTAACAGTGATGATGCGTGGAGCGTGCGGTTTCAATTCCGTGCGCGGTTCAGCCAGAACAGCCAGCATTTTTTCCATAATGGACATGCGTGCTGTGCGGGCTTGCTCGAGCGCTTCTTTCATCATCTGCGTGCTCAATCCGCTGATCTTGATGTCCATTTGCAGGGCGGTAATGCCTGCCGCAGTTCCAGCCACTTTGAAATCCATGTCGCCGAGGTGATCCTCGGTTCCCTGGATGTCGGTGAGAATTTTGTAGCGTCCTGTTTCATCGGTGATAAGACCCATTGCTACACCGGAGACAGGTGCCTTGATCGGCACACCTGCATCCATCAAAGCGAGGGTTGAACCGCAGACTGAGCCCATCGAGGTTGAGCCATTGGAGGACAACGCCTCAGATACGACACGGATGGCATATGGGAAGGATTCTTCGGCGGGGAGCACAGGTTCAAGCGCACGCTCTGCCAGCGCCCCATGCCCAACCTCGCGCCTGCTCTGTCCGCGAAGAGGCTTGACCTCACCCGTGGAAAACGGCGGGAAGTTGTAGTGATGCATGTAGCGTTTTGAGTCGTTAGGGGAGAGGTTATCCAAATTCTGTGCTTCGCCCAAAGTGCCGAGTGTGGCAAACGAGAGAATCTGGGTTTCACCGCGGGTGAACAGACCCGTACCATGTGCGCGGGGCGAGACACCTACGTCGCACCAGATTTTGCGAATGTCCGTCGGGGTGCGGCCATCGGGGCGCTTGCCCATGCCCAAAATGCGCTCGCGGACAATGGCTTGCTCGGCCAATTCGAATCCCTCGCGAAATTCGTTCACTGCCATGTAGTCGGTTGCGTTTCTGCCTTCAGGCACGGTGCAAAGCTCTGCTTCAGCGGCTTCCTTAATGGCAGTCATGCCGCTGTAGAACTCCACTTTGGAAAGTGGTTTATCGAGCAGGTCATTCATAGGTCCGCTGACGCGGTCGAAAACTTTCTTCTTTACTTCTTCGCTTGGAAGGTACAACTTGACTTCGCGCTTCGGCTTGCCAATTTCCGCAGCCATTTGCAGTTGCAAGTCGATCAATGGCTGCATGGATTTGTGACCCAGTTCCAGCGCTTCCACCATCACATCGTCGGGGATTTCGTTCGCGCCGCATTCCACCATAAGGATCGCATCCTTGGTGCCGGCAATGCGCAGATCAAGATCTGACGCCTCGATTTCAGCAAAGGTCGGGTTGACCACGAACTCGCCGTTCACACGTCCGATGCGGACAGCACCCACGGGGCCACCCCATGGGATGTCCGAGATCATGATGGCTGCAGAGGCAGCGTTGATCGCCAGAATGTCCAGCGGATTTACGCCATCGGATGAGAATGAGTACATGATGACCTGCACTTCATTGCGCATTCCGTCTTGAAAGAGCGGACGCAAGGGCCGGTCAGTCAGGCGCGCAGTGAGAATCGACTCGGTCGAAGCGCGTCCTTCACGACGGAAGAACGAACCGGGGATTTTTCCGCCCGCGTACAAACGCTCTTCATATTCCACGCTAAGCGGGAAGAAATCGATGCCGTCGCGCACGCCGCCCATGGTGGCAGAGGCAAACACAATCGCATCTTCGATACCGAGTGTGAGTGCGCCGCCAGCTTGTCCAGCCAAACGACCCGTCTCGATGGTGACTGTCTTGTTGCCAACGACAGTCGTAAACTTTTTACCTTCGAAATTCATTTTATATCTCCTGTTGGGGGAACAATGGAATCCGCCCAATAAACTTCCCGCCTTGGGTCAGGGACTGAAGAGTGGGAACAACCAGGTTGTTCGCGCTATTCAATTCCTGACTGCGGGTTTATACAAGGTAGGGACACAGCGCCGCTGTGTCCCTACAAATCGACGTACTATTTTATTTGCGGCGGAGCTGCAAACGATCGGTAACGCTGAGGTAGCTCTGGTAATTGCTTTGGCGCAAGTACGCGAGCAACCGGCGGCGCTGGCCAACCAGTTTTAGCAGACCGCGGCGGCAGGATTGATCCTGCTTGTTGCTCCGCAGATGCTCAGTGAGCTGAGTAATGCGGTTGGTCAGGATGGCGATTTGCACTTCAGGCGAACCGGTATCCTTCTCGTGGCGATGAAAATCCTCGATCGCCTTTGTCTTGACTTCTTTTGCGAGCGGCATGACGTATGCTTCCTTTCTATAGATTGATTTTGCAGGTCTCCGTACCCGCAGCGATATACCGCAGGGCAGGACCAGTCACGAGGAAAAATTATACCATAATGTCATTGCGAGGAGCGAAGCGACGACGCAATCGGGTGGGCGTCAGGATTTTGGGGAAAGGAGTAAGATAGGCAAGAGGAGCAAAAA
>VGOX01000148.1 GCA_016875755.1 Chloroflexota bacterium | reverse complement strand
GGTCAAGCGTGCTGCTGCGTTGGTGAACTTCGAGTTGGGTCTGTTCAACGACCGCGAAGTGGACAGCAAACATTTCTCCGCACAACAACTGGCTGAGTCCATTTCGCAAGCCGCCGCCGAAGTGATGGATGGCAAATGGAACGACCAGTTTGTCGTCGATCCATTTCAGGCGGGCGCAGGCACAAGCCACAACATGAACTCCAATGAAGTGATCGCCAACCGCGCTACGCAAATATTGGGCGGCGAGATCGGCAAGTATTACGCCCATCCCAATGACCATGTGAACATGGCCCAATCCACCAACGATGTCATCCCCACGTCCATTCGTCTCGGTGCATTGTGGCGGCTGGATGAATTGCTGACTTCCTTGAACAATTTGCAATCTGCATTGGAAGCCAAGTCAAAAGAATTTGACGATGTCGTCAAATCGGGGCGCACCCATTTGCAGGATGCCGTGCCCGTGCGCCTCGGTCAGGAATTTGGCGCGTACGCCAAAGCCATCGAACGCGACATCGAACGCATCAAACGCTCTGCCGAGGGACTTCGGCGCCTGGGCATCGGCGGCACTGCGGTCGGCTCTGGTTTGAACGCGCACCCTGAATATCATGCGCGGATGGTGAAGAAACTTTCGGAGATCACTGGTTTGGAATTGCACACCTCCGATAATCTTTTCGAGTCGATGCAATCAATGGCAGATGCGGCAGACTTCTCCGCTTCGCTGCGGACTCTCGCCCTGACCTTGATCCGCATTGCAAACGATTTTCGCCTCCTTTCGTCTGGACCTTCAACTGGTCTCGACGAAATCAGATTGCCCGCCATTCAGCCTGGTTCTTCCATTATGCCGGGCAAGGTTAACCCCGTGCTGGCTGAGATGCTCGACCAAGCCATGTTCCACGTCATCGGTTGTGACACGACGGTGGCATTGGCGGCCCAGGCAGGTCAACTGGAATTGAACGTGATGATGTCGATCATCGCGCACAATCTGTTCGAGATGATGCAGGTGGTCATTGGTTCGGTGAATGCCTTTACCGAACGCGCCGTGAAGGGTGTGACCGCCAACCGCGAAAAAGCGGAAGGCTGGCTGGAGAAGAATGCCATCGTTGTGACGGCGTTGAATCCTGTCATCGGGTATTCGCAAGGCGCGGCACTGGTCAAGGAAGCGATTGCAAGCAACGCATCCATCAAAGAGCTGGCGTTGGAGAAGGCAAAATCAGGTGCGTTGAAACACCGTGACGAAGACCGCCCTGTCAAACCTGAGGAGATCGAAGCCGCCTTGGGCGACCTTCGCAAATTGACAGATGGGGGAATCGTCGGCGGCGTAAGCGGCGGCGGATAAATAAAAAAGAAGGGACACGGCGACGCCGTGTCCCTTCTTTTTTATTTGGTCAACCTCGCCCGCATCACATATTGATTGACACCCCCAAAACGATACTTATAATCTTCATCGCCGCGCATGAAATCGAATTCGTAGCGGTTGTTCTCACAACACCATTGAATGGTGTGACCCAGCAAGACCCAGCCGGGGGAAAGTTCCATGTGTTCGCGGCTGACTCCAGAGTTGTAACCCCAGAGTTTATTGCCATAATCAAAGTTGAGCGAGGCGGCGGTTTTGACGCCATCAATTTCAAAGAAGCCCAACCAGAGATAACCATGTTCATGCGCGGCGCGCAGGACGGCGGTCATTTGCTCGCGCATGGCGGGATGCAAAAAGTTTGCCTTGTTGGGGTCATGCACCATCAAGTCAAAGAAGGTGTTCAGTTCGGGTTCGATGTCAGCAGGTTTGTCCACCAATACAAAGCGGACGTTCAACTCCGATTCGGCGGCGCGGCGCATTTTGCGGCGGATCTCGTGGCGTTGTTTTTTATCGATCTTTGCAAGGTAATCATCGAATGAGCCGTTGAGGGCAATGCGCGGTGTGGGATGATAGATCTCTTCGAGGTGAGTCCAGCCGCGGGTGGAGGCTTCTGTTTGCAGCGCGGCGAGGGTCGGGGATATATCAGGGAGGTTATACCAATCGAGGGCAGACCAGTTGTCGGGTAGGGTTGAGGCGAGAAAATCCAGCAGACCTGTGAGAAATTTCGCGTGGTCATCCTTGCGGACGATAAGATCCAGATAATCTGAAATTTCGATGCTGCCATTCAACAACAGGGTCGGCTGGTTTTCATATTCCGCGATGAAAAGCGGTGCGATGCCGACGAGAACATCACCTTCGCGCGCAGAGACGAGCAGGAGTTGGGCATTCTGCCATTCGCCGCCGCCGCGATGCTGCCACCATGCAGATTGATATTCATGGCGCAAAAAAGGCGTGTCGGTGATGGATTGGGTAAGCAGGTCGTTCCATTCCTGCAGATTTATTTCGGAGAAATCGTTGTGTAAGGTATAGTTCATGGCCGTGAGATTTTACCAGTTATAATGAAGTGAAATTCGTTCTTTCGGTAACGCTGCAAGACATACCCTTATCCGATAGACATTCAAGCGATAATCTTACATGCCCCTCGATATTCATCTTACACCTCTTTATCGCATTAACGGACAGGATGATTCCGCCATGCCCGGTGTGCTGGCGCTCACCCCGCCCAAGAACGCCGCGCGCGGACGCGAACAAGCCCGCCTGATCGTGTATCTTTTACTGACAGGCACTTCCACATTTACGACATCTGAATATATGCAGCTTGCAGAAAGCGCCGGGCGCGTGTTTTATGAAACGCCGCGCGCGCTCACCAGCGCCCTGCGCACCGCCACCGACCATGTAAACAAAACCCTGCTCGAACGCAACATGTCCACCAGCAGTCAGGGCAAGTATGCGTTGGGCTGGTTGTTGCTTGCTGCAATACGCGAGACGCAATGCACGTTCTCCATCAGCGGACAAATGCAAGCCTATTGGTTCGGCGCACAAGAGTCGCGTCACTTTTACGAACCTGCCATTTCAGGCAAGGGGCTGGGTTCGAGCCAAAGCCTCAATATTCATTATGCACAAACTACCCTTGAAGCAGGTAATTTATTTCTGCTGTGCGGGCGTGTTCCGGGCGCGTGGGTCGCACCGCTCAACGATGCCAAGCCCTCCTCGCTGGATGCCATGCGCCGCCGCCTCACCACGCTCACTAGTGAAGATCTGAATGCCGTGCTCATTCAAGCCACCCATGGAACAGGGGCGATTCATTTTGTAAAAACCACAGGTGCTATTAAAGAAGAACCAAAAGAAGAAAAGCAGGATGAAACCCCGCCTCTGGCCTCAAGCCCAAGCCTGCCACCTGTCCATTTGGCAGACTCTCCGACGGCGCATGTTCTGCAACCCTCCGCGTACGCCATCCCCGTCCAAAAAGAGGAACAACCCCTCCCACAGGAAGAGACGCGGCATGATCCATTAGCAAGCATCCCCCATCAACCTGCCACACGCGATTTCCCCGCATCCATTCCACGCGCAAAATCAAAACCTGTGGAAGAAGAAACAGAATCGCAAGAACTGGAAGAGGAAGAAGCTGAAGCCGTGGAGGCCATTGGTGAAACGCTGGCAGCGCAGGTGGAAGCCAAAGACCCTCTCCCCACACCCGTTGAAGAAGAACCACAAGCGCCGCGCGAACCTTCCGTCCGCGCGAAGCAGGCAGCGAAGGCAGCGGCGATGGGCATTCAATCCTTTCGCCGTTTGAGCGACACCTTGGGAGACAGAATTCGCCACTTCCTGCCGCGACTACTGCCCAACCCAGAGACGAACGAAAGTTCCAACGTCCCATCGACGACCATCATGGCGTTTATGGCAGTCCTCATTCCCCTTGTGGTGGTGATTCTTGCCAGCGTTATGTACCTGCGCTATGGACGCAGTGAGCAATATGACGCCTATCTGCGTCAGGCACAGCAAATGCGTGAGCAGGCAATTACGCTCAGCAGTCCTATTGAGCAAAGGAAAACATGGGAGAACGTGCTGCTCAATGTGGAGCGTGCCGAGGAACATCGTCAGACCAACGAGACCATCAACCTACGCAAGGAAGCGGAAGCGAACCTGGATAAACTGCTCGGCATTACGCGCATGCAATTCAGTCCCGCCTTCAGCGCGAAACCGAATATCGAGATCAGCCGCATGGCAGCCAGTGACCGTGACCTGTACCTGCTCAACGCAGCGACAGGTGAAGCTGTACGCGCCTTCCCTGCCGCAGGCGGACGCGGCTTCCAACTGGATACCACCTTCAATTGCAAGCCAGGTGTATATGGCAATTACACGGTCGGTCCGTTGGTGGATATTACAACCCTGCCCGCCATCAACTTCATCGATGCGACCCTGCTCGGCATCGACGCAGTCGGCAATCTGTTGTATTGCGCACCCGGTCAGGTGGCGCAAGCCATTCCGCTGCCGCCGCCCGACACGAATTGGGGACGTGTAACCGGCTTCGCATTGGATAACGGCACGTTATATGTGCTGGATGCATCCTCACGCGCTGTGTGGGTTTACAACGGAAAAGATGGCACGTATGTAGACCGCCCGTATTTCTTTTTTGGACAACAAACGCCTTCACAAGATGTGATCGACTTTATCGTTTCTGGTGATGAGATGTATCTCCTCCACTCAGACGGACGCATTTCCACCTGTTCGTACAGCCGCATTCAGGCGAGCGCTTCCAACTGTCAGGACCCGCTGCCGAAGGTGAATCCGCTTCAGGCGTATCAGGATATTGACCTGTTCGGTGCGGCAAATTTCACCCAGATGTCGTATGCCGCCCCGCCAGACCAGTCCATTCTTCTGCTGGATGCAGACAGCCAGAGCATTCTGCGTTTCTCACCACGAATGCTTGAGTTACAGAATCAGTTCCGCCCGACGACAGGAATCGGAAACCCGATCCCTGCCGGCCCGGTGGGAGCATATACCGTCAGCCCTGATCATGTCTTATATCTTGCGGTGAATGGTCAGGTATATTTCGCGCTAAACATGCCCTGATCGAAACAAAGGAGAAATGCTATGTTCAGATTCCTTGAGTGGCTTTTACGTCTGTTTCGTCCCGCCCCAAAACCTCCAATAGAATCAACGGACAATCTCACTGAGCCTGCCCAGATCACGCGCAGCAAGGTTCTGTTGATCGTCTATGACCCGGTGATGGATAGCACCGGCATTACCCTCTCGCAAAAAATGGGGTGGCAGAATACATCTGACCTTGTCACAGGTTTTTTGGCGGATCTTCTTGAGGTGAGCAGGGGACTGGCGCGCTACGAGATCGTGCAGCGGATCGATGTGGATGAATTCCCTGCGAAGACGGATGGATTTCAGTACACCCCGCAAACCTTTCTGGATGTGATGCGCCGCGCCACTCCCCCGCACATGCCTCAGGAAGTGAACTATCACGCCATCCTCAGCAGGTTCAACATTTTACAGAGGGTCGCTTCCAATGAGATTGACGAAGTGTGGCTGTTTGGTTTTCCTCATGCTGGTTTTTACGAATCCACCATGGGCGGACCGGGCGCGTTCTGGTGCAATGCACCGCCTTTGGCAAACACGTCTGCAAGCAAGCGCCGTTTTGTGGTGATGGGATTTTCGTATGAGCGGCAGGTCGGTGAAATGTTTGAGTCGTATGGGCATCGTGCTGAATCTATTATGGAGCGGACGTTCATGCGATTAACAGGCGAGGCGAATCTGTGGCGGCGTTTCATCCGTTATGAGCAAATCGCACCGGGTAAGGCCGCCTGCGGCAATATTCACTTTGCTCCCAACAGCAAATCGGATTATGACTGGAATAACCCAACACCCGTAAAAAGCGAGTGCTATGACTGGTTATTGAACTTCCCGAATTTCAAGGGCGATATTCGCACCGTTACCGCCACGGAGTGGGGCAGCGGCGATACCCGCCTGCATCACAAATGGTGGTTCGACCACTTCCCCCGCGTAAATGGGCGCCGTAACGGCATCCACAACAATTGGTGGCAGTATGTGGTTGCCCCACAGAACGTAGCCGAATAATAAACTCACTTGAAACGCCGTGCCCGAAAGCGCGGTGTTTTTGCAAACACTTTACAGTTTCCTGATATTATTCATTTGCAATGGCATTTAAACTGGATGAGAATACAGTAAACTACCGCCGCCAGAGGCGGCGGCTTTGAGATAATGCGCCTGGAAGGCGCGCTCTTGCTGGCGTCTCTTAATCGAATAACTTTCACTGCACAGCTTCGACTTGCTTTTCTTGTTTCTCCTGC
>VGOX01000147.1 GCA_016875755.1 Chloroflexota bacterium | reverse complement strand
CATTCCACCATGCCTTCCATCATCGTCTCAGGGCTGAGGAGAAAAGAAGGCCAATGGATCTGATACAAATCCACCGACTCTACTCCCAGCCTTTCCAAACTCCCCTTCAATGCGCGTGGAAGGGAAGTCTTCGTAAGCCGCCACGGCCACGGGAAGAACTTCGTTGCCACCAATACGGGCTGGTCTGTCTCCTTTAAAAACGTGCCAAGCATCTGCTCCGAACGACCCGAGCCGTAAATTTCGGCGGTGTCGACAAAACGGATGCCGAGATTAAGCGAAACGTCAAACGCCTCGCGGATATCTTTGTCGGTATGTGTCTGCCCATAGCCCCAAACAACACGGTCTCCCCATTGCCATGCCCCCAATCCCATTTCTACAGCGTGCAAAAAGCGGGTTTCGTTGCTAACTTCGGTCATGCGAACTCCTTCAGAGATTGGCCCGATTCTATCTTAAAATATCGCTTCTTAAAAAATTTCGGGTTACAATTCAGCCCGCTCAAAAAATAGTGGAACTCATGGACCGACATTCCCTGACCAAGGGTAAGAGAATGTCGCTCCCGGAGTTCCGGGAGGTTCCCTTGACATCGAATTTAATGCCGCGGGAGATCGAATCCGCTGCCAGCCTGAACGAGAGGCTGGGTTTGTCCTTTTCCAGTTTGCACCTGCTGACGCGCGCCCTGACGCATAGCTCCTACACCAACGAACATCCAGAAGCAACCGAGGATAACGAACGTCTTGAGTTCCTCGGCGACGCCGTATTGGATTTCATTGTGGGGGAATGGGTATATCAGCACTTCCCCGAAATGCCCGAAGGGAGTTTGACAAAGCTGCGCTCCTTTCTTGTTCGCAACGAGCGCCTTGCCGAATTCTCGCTTCAACTCAACCTCGGAAATGCCCTGCGTCTCGGACGGGGCGAAAAAACCTCGGGCGGGCACCGTCGCGTGAGCCTGCTTGGGTCGTTGTTCGAGGCGCTGATCGGCGCGATCTATCTCGACGCAGGTCTGGATAAAGTCAGAAAATTCATGAAGCCGTTGCTGGATAAAGCCGCCGACAACGCTCTCGATGAACTGCACGACCCTAAAAGTTTGTTTCAGGAACGGTCACAAGCCCTGCATATGGGCACGCCTCACTACCGCGTTGTCAATACCAGCGGACCTGACCATGCCCGCAGCTTCGAAGTGGAAGTACTTCTCAAAGATGAGGTTATGGGACGAGGCACAGGCTCCAGTAAAAGCGCCGCCCAACGTGAAGCCGCCAAAGATGCCCTGAAGAACTTGCAATTTATAAATTAAACATAAAATCAAAATCGTCAATTAGAAATTGTAAATTCAAATGCCTCTTCGCCTAAAATCACTCGAACTGCAAGGATATAAAACCTTCGCCTCGCGCACCGTCTTTGAATTTGCCGCGGGCGTCACTGCCATTGTCGGACCGAATGGTTCGGGCAAATCCAACATTGCTGACTCGCTGCGTTGGGTACTGGGCGAACAATCCTATACGCTTTTGCGCGGCAAAAAGACCGAAGATATGATCTTCGCAGGTTCTGAACACCGTTCACGTGCTGGGCTGGCGCAAGCCACCATCACTTTCGACAACACCGAACAATGGCTGCCGCTTGATTTCTCCGAAGTTGCCATGAGCCGCGTCGCCCATCGTGACGGGCGCAATGAATACATTATCAATAATCAACACGTCCGCTTGCGTGAGATGAACGAACTGCTCGCCCAGGCAGGCTTGAGTGAACGCACCTACACCATTCTCGGTCAGGGGCTTGTGGATGCCTCCCTCGCCCTCAAAGCAGATGACCGCCGTCGTCTCTTTGAAGAAGCGGCGGGTGTGGGCTTGTATCGCGCCCGGCGTGACGATGCCCTCAAACGCCTCGATAACACTGAACGCAATCTTGAGCGTGTGCTGGACATCATGTCTGAGCTTGAGCCGCGCCTGCGCAGTTTGGAGCGGCAGGCAAAACGCGCCATCGAATTTGCCCGCGCCCAAGCGGACCTGAAACTGATTCTGCGCGAGTGGTATGGCTTTCACTGGCACCGTGCCCAGCGCGACCTGACCGACGTACGCGAATCTGTACGCGGGCAGGAAGCACGGGTGAACGATGCGCGTGCCATCCACGAAAAGGCGCAGGCCGAGTACACCTCCTTCCGCGAGCGGCTTTCAGGTTTACGTGCACACCTCAACGAATGGCATCGTAAAGCCGCCGAATTGCATACCCAACGTGAAACTCTCAGCCGTGAACTCGCCGTTCTCGAAGAACGCCGCCGCGCACTCACTGCCTCGCAAGCATCCATCCTGTCTGATCAGGAACATGCGATGAACGAACTGCATCTTGCGCGCGAACGTTATCAGGAAACTGAAGCGGATGTGGCGCGTGTGCAGTCAGAGTATGACGAAGCCAAAACGCAACTTGCAAACGCACAGAATGCTTTCCAATCGCGTCAGTCAGAGCGCACCAGTTTTGAAGAACAGATTCAAGCCATCCGTGGGCAGATCGAAGCGCTCACACAACAACGCGCTGAGAACAACGCCCGTCTCGATGAATTGAAATCCCGCATCGAAGCTCAGAATCAGAAGATCGCCCAAACCGAAGCCTCCATCGCCAGCGCCGAAAAGCAGGCAGAGCGTGCCAAAAATCAATATGAAGCTGCTCGGGCTGCGCGGGAAAATACCAGCCTCAATATGCAATCGGCAGAGGACAAGGCACTCTCAAGAAAGAGCGAGATGGAACGCATTGAGCGCGAACGTCGCGACGCCCTCGAAGAACGCACCAAACAAGAATCCGATCACTCACGCCTCAAAGCACAACTCGAAGTGCTCGAACAATCCGAACAGTCACTGGCAGGTTATGCAGAAGGCGCGCGCTTTTTGCTCGACCCCGCCCGCCACGCTTCGCACAAACTCAACGGCGTGCATGGGGCGCTTTCTGCAGCGCTTGATGTCCCTGCCGAACTTGAAACTGCCATCGCCGCCGCGCTTGGCGACACGCTTGATGCAGTCTTGATCGACCCGAACGAACTCGAATCCGCGCTGCAATTGCTTGAGTCTGGTGAAGCGGGCAGGGCTGCCTTGCTTCCGTTGACTGAAACCTCGAACATTCTGCAAACTTCGGATATCTCCGAAAATATTCTTGGCATCGCCTCTGAACTCGTCCGCGCGCCGGAAGAACTTCGCAGTGCTGTGCGCCTCACACTCGGGCAGACCCTCATTGTCCGTGATCGTGCTGCGGCCCGCCGCATTCAAGCGGATTTGCCGACTCACGCCCGTGCAGTGACCTTGCGTGGAGAAGTCTTCCGCGGTGACGGCTTGGTCATCGCTGGTAAAACCGCCTCTTCCTCGACGTTGGGGCGGGGTCGCCAGAAACGGGAATTTGAATCCACCCTCAGCGGACTCATCGTCCGTCTTGCCGATTCCAATGCGTCTGTCGAGCGCCTGTCTAATGAATTGGCGGCGGCGCAACGTGACCTGGCGCAAGCTGAGACCGACGCACGCGAAACCCGCGTCAGGTTAGGGGAAGCTCAGGAAACCGAGCAACAGGCTGGGTTGGAGTCTGAAGCGGTGACTCGTCAGCTTGAGTGGCAGAAAAATCAACTTGGGCAGTTGAAAGCTGAAGTGCAAGATTCGCTTTCCCTCCAACAGAAATTGACCGAAGCGCAAGTGAGTGTGGAAAATAATTCTGCACAGGCGCAGGCAAAATTGAAGGAAGTGACTGCCAGCCTTGCCGCGATCTCTGCGGATGAGTTGCAGGAGCAGGCATCGTATTGGGGCACTCGCGCCGCAGTGACCGAAGGAAGCCTGAACGCGGCGCAGTCGAAACTGGCTGAACGCGGCGAAGAAATTACGCGCCTCGATGTACGCCGTGCTGAACTGGCGGCGCGCTTGCAGGAGGCGGAGCAATCGCTGCATGGGCTGGATAATGAAAAAGGCAATTTGCGTGAACGTGAGACTTCACTGAATATGCAAATTGATGAAATGCGAATACAGATCGAGCCTGCGGAAAAAGAACTCGCTGCCGCAGAACAGGAAGAAGCGCGTTTACAGGAGTCTGAAACCAATGCCCAGCGCGGGTTTGCAAATGCCGAGCGTTTTCAGGGACAGGTGCAATTGGAATTCACCCGCAAGCAGGAAGCGTTGGATAACCTGCGCGAGAAGATCACCGATGATTTTGGCTTGGTGATGTTCGAGTATGCTGCGGATGTTTCGGGTCCCGTTCCTTTGCCGCTGGATGGCATGGTGGAGCAGCTTCCTGTTGTGACCGAACTTGCACCTGAACTTGAGGAGCAATTGACCAATCATCGCGCGCAGCTGCGCCGCATGGGTGCAATCAACCCTGATGCGAAAGCGGAGTTTGATCAGGAAAAAGAACGCTACGAGTTCATGAAAACACAGATCGAAGACCTGCACAAAGCTCAGGCGGATCTGAAGCAGGTTGTAGCTGAACTCGATGAAGTGACCAAGCAGGAATTTGTCAAAACTTTCGATGCTGTAGACAGGCAGTTCCGCGAGACGTTCGTGCGTTTGTTCGGCGGCGGCTCGGCGCGGTTGGCGTTGACGGACCCCGAAAATCTGGTGGATACAGGTATCGAGATCGAAGCCCGTCTGCCTGGCAGACGTGAGCAGGGGCTGGCGCTGCTTTCTGGTGGTGAGCGTAGTTTGACTGCGATCGCGCTGGTCTTTGCGCTGCTCAAGGTGTCGCCTACGCCTGTCTGTGTAATGGATGAAGTGGACGCGATGCTCGACGAAGCCAACGTGGGGCGCTTCCGCGACCTGCTGGTGGATCTGAGCAAGGACACGCAGTTTATAGTCATTACGCATAACCGTAACACTGTGCAAGCGGCGGATGTCATTTACGGTGTGACAATGGGACGCGATTCGGCGAGTCAGGTGATCAGCCTGCGTCTTGATCAAGTAACGGATGATATATTGAAGCGCGGATAAAAGAGACGGAAAGCGATGCGCATGCGTTAAAGAATCCCCGATTTGTAAGTGGATGATCGAATGTGGAAGCCTTGTCCCAGAAACTGGGATGGGGCTTTTTCTTGTATAAGCGGGAAATATAATGATATGTTCTTGTGCTGGTATATAATTCACGATGAAAGTTTTCGAGATCTGATTCAAATTCCAATTATTTTGTTATTCCATCTGCATTTTGAGAATTCATATGTCCAATAAATTAGAGTTTCTTCTTTCCAGTCTAAAAGAACAGACCGAACCGTTGCAGCGGTTGCAGTGCCTGGATGATTTGGTTCAGTTATATGCAGATATCGATCATATCAAGGCATTTGAAACTGCCGAAGAGATGCATCAACTTGCGTTGAAGCATACTATTGATGGTTTTATTGCGCATGCACTTTCTCAAAAGGCTTGGCTTTATGCCAGTTTTGGGAATGTGCAGGAGAGTTATGTATTTGCCTCTCAGGCCCAGTTGATCTATACCCGTCTTGGAGATGAAAAAGGGCTGGCCAAAGCTTCTTTGTATGCATCGACTGCCTTGCGACGTTTGGGAGATTACCCCGGTGCTTTAGAGGAGGCGTTGACTGCTCTTGAGCTTTTTCAAACCAATGAAGATCGGCAGGGTATTGCGGATACGATGTCAAGGTTGAGCTTCTTGTATGCCCGTCTTGGGGATTATGAACAGGCAGAAATCTATGGGTTGAAAGCATTTAGCGAATTTGAAGTAATCAAGGACATGGATGCAATTTATGCTTTTTCCATTCCCAATAGTTTGGCGATGGCGTATTTTCACCAAAACAAACATGCCGAAGCGCTGGATATCTATTTCAAACAAACCGAGTTCCTTAGAAAGATAAATAATAAATCGGACTTGGCAACTGCTCTGAATAATCTAGGCACGGTTCTTTTGCATCTTGACCGATTAGAAGATGCAGAGAAAACCGTTACCGAAGCTTTGATGTTGGATGTAGAAACCAATCATCGTTATGGCGAAATCAATAGTTTGTTTACCCTGGGCGAAATTGAAGAAAAAAAGAAAAACTACGAGGGGGCAATTTCATATTTTACCCAGTCATTGGAGAAAGCCATTGCCAATCATGTTGAACAAATCATTTACGAATTACACGATCATTTGGCGGCTGCGTAGGAAAACCTGGGGCAGATAGACATGGCACATGCCCATCTCAAGAAGTATCGAGAAACAAGAGAGGCTCTTTTTAATGTTGA
>VGOX01000146.1 GCA_016875755.1 Chloroflexota bacterium | reverse complement strand
ACGGCAGATGCTAATTCCTATCTGGATCATTTTGATGAAGTCCTCTTTCAACTTGAATCGATCTCTGATATTCACTTCGGTCCCTGGCAAATTTATAAGGCGCAGCGTGATAATGGCGTGGTCGTCACCATGGATGGACATGGTGGGGATGAAGCGCTGGGTGGTTATCAGTGGTATCTCGAATCAGCACTGAAAGACTCGATCAGGCAATTTTCCATCCCCCGCACTCTTGAACTTGTTTCGATACTGCGTGGGCTTGACCCATTTCCAAATGAAAATTTTTATCTGAAGGGTCTGCAAAAAGTCATTCGCCCTGGTACGTTGCAAAAGCAATCGTGGCTTCGGATGAAACCTGCCGAGGCGCAGAATCCTGTACTGGCGGCTGACCAACAGCAGCTTAAGGGAGATGCGCTCTTCAAGAAACTTTATATCGATTTCCATATTTCGCAGCTTCCCACAGTCCTGCGGAATTTTGACCGTCTATCCATGGCGCATGGTGTGGAGGTACGTGCGCCGCTTATGGATTGGCGTCTGATCTGTTTTGCCTTTTCGCTTCCTTCCTCCTCCAAAATTGGGCAGGGTTTCACGAAGCGGATTCTTCGGGATGCAGTGTCCGACATCCTGCCTGAGTCTGTTCGTCGCCGGACGCAAAAATTGGGTTTTCCAAACCTTGAACAGGCATGGACTTCAAACCGATCCCGCGAATTCATGAGCGATATTGTGCATAGCGCTGAATTTCGCCAATCTCCTGTTTGGGATGCGGAGAAAATCAGTAAGATCTTACAGGCAGCGAATAGTGATAAAGAGGGCAATCAACTGCATCGGGTTTGGCTCCATGTGCAGGCTGCTTCTTTGATGCGTTTGTTCGATGCCAGAAAACGGTCGTTTGCATAGTCGGTTTATTAGAATCCTCATTTGACGATCAGGAAATATTTTTATGCGTCTTGCTTATGTAAGTTTGCACTGGCCCCGCACCCGCAATAGCGGTGTGGGAAAAAAAATCCAATCACAGGTGGCTGCTTGGAATGAGATGGGGCATGAAGCCCGCTTGTTCATGCATTCTGCACACCACGAACCCGCCACGGATTTAATTGATGCTGAGTATTTCTTCTATCCAACATCTGGGAAACTTGCGACGGAGTTTCATCGTATTCTTGCTGCGCGGCGAATGTTGAGGGCGATTCGAGATTTTGCCCCCGATCTAATTTATTTACGCTATGGTATCTATGTGTACCCCGTTCATCAATTGATGCAAATTGCCCCCGTTGTAGAGGAGATTAATACCAATGATCTTACACAACACGAAGGGCTTGGGCGGCTGTACAGCTTGTACAATTCGCTCACTAGGGGGATTCTGTTGCGCTCCGTTCATGGGCTTGTGCCTGTTTCTGATGAACTGGCTGAATCCTTTGCCTTTGCCGCCTACCGAAAACCGTTTTGTGTGATTGCCAATGGTGTGGACCTGTCCAAATTTCCACCGCTTCCCCCGGCGAAAAATCTTGTTCCGCGTCTGGTCTTTATTGGCAGTCCCGGATATACATGGCATGGCGTAGATAAAATAGTGGATCTTGCTCGTCAAATTCCAGACGTTAATATTGATGTTGTTGGGTACGACAGACTTCCCGACTTTGAACCATTGCCCGAGAATATCAAACTGCACGGTTATCTGGGAGTGGATCAATATCAGAAAGTATTGGCTACAGCTGATGCGGCGATCAGTTCCCTTGCCTTACATCGGGTTGGGCTGGATGAGGCGTCTCCCTTGAAAAGCCGTGAATGTCTTGCTTTTGGCTTGCCCATGATAATTGCTTATAAAGATACCGATTTGGAGGATTCCGGCGGAGACTTCCTTTTACGAATACCCAATAATGAAGATAATGTCAAAACCCATGCAGATGCGATCTGTAAATTTGCCTATAAAATGCAGGGGAAGCGTGTGGAGAGAAATTTCATTCATGCTCTCGACCAGCATAACAAAGAGGATAAGCGACTGCGTTTTTTTGAAAGTTTGCTGAAATCATAACGAAGTACGCAAAGCGGACAAGGTAAGAGCCTTTTGCCCAGTTCCTTAAATGGGTTGTGGTTGTCCCCCATACGTTGCCGTCAAGCTGGATTACAATTGCGGAGACATGGCTCAGAAGCAGAGTTTCCATTACGACATGTTGATCCTCTGGATTTCTGTTTTGAACTTTTACCCAAACCATTTTGAAAGCAAGCATCGACAATGAAATCTGTTTTTGAAACAAGAAAAACTCTACTTGCAGGCGTATCTGTCTGGATACTTTGGCAGGCAGGCAATGAATTCCATCAAATTGCCTGGGGCACAGGTGTCTGGCTTGGTGAGTTTTCACCGACTTGGGGCATCCTTTTCATTGGTTTTGTCGTTGTGAGCGTTTTGTTGTGGATTGGGGTTGTATCCCTCTTGTTTAATGAGCATGCTGCTTCAAGCATTACAAGATGGGTTATTCGAATTCGCAAAAAGCTGGGCGTGCTGCGCTGGGTCTTATGGCTGGGTATTTCCCTTTCGCCGTTATATTTTTTTCAGTTCACGCTATGGGGGATAGTCTTTCAAAAAGAATACATCCGTATTCTGATCTGGATACTTGTCGTTTGCATATTAACGGTGCTATCGTCCAGCGGTGAACGTCTTGCCGGCTGGCGTCCGTTTCTGGCGGCGTTAATGCTCACGGCCAGTCTATTTTCCGTTGCCATTTCCCTTAGGTTGGTCAACGATTATCCTTTCTCGCAAGGCTGGTCGGAGGGGAATCGTCTATGGGATTATTCCATCATATTCGGGCGTGAACGGTATGATTATCCACCCGAAAAGGACATACCGGTTTTTCTTGACTTTGGACGGCAATTTATAGGAGCATTACCATTCCTGATCCCCAATCTCACGATCGATATGGCGCGGCTTTGGGTGGGATTGATACAGGTAATCCCGTATATCCTGTTGGGAGCGGTCCTGTTCCGTTTTGAGGCTGGGAACAAAGAATTGTGGCTGCTGCTCATTCTTTGGACATTTCTTTTCCTGAAACAAGGACCCATACACCCTCCGCTTGTGATTAGCGCTGTCATGGTTGCATTGGCGTGGCGGTCACCGTTATGGATCGCCGTGCCAATGATTCTTGGTGCGGGATATTTTGCTCAAGTGAGTCGTTTCACCTGGATGTTCGCCCCAGGTATGTGGATCTTTATGCTTGAGATTACATCCGCCTCTTTTCAGGAACGGAAGATGGTCGCTCCATTTTTTAAACGCGCCATCCTTTTGGCTTTCTTCGGCTTTTTGGGCGGAGTTTTCCTGGCAAATATGATATCTTCTTCACAAGCATTGCTACAACAACCGACTGTCAGTCCCGAAGTGATTTCAACCCCTGCAGCAGTTATAGAAACAGAGGAACTGGAAGAGACCCAAAATTCCTATCCTCCAATAATACAATATGTAATCAACTCTACTGCATCCCAGCCTCTTTTGTGGTATCGACTGCTGCCAAATTCCACCTATGGAAATGGGATTCTGCTTGCTTTGTTATATGCTGCCGGTCCAGTAACTATTCTTTTGTTATACGTCACGGGTAAACATATCTGGAAGTTGAATGCCCTGCAAAGATTGTCACTCCTTCTACCCTTGCTGGCATTTCTCGTGGTTGGGTTGATCGTAAGTACCAAGATTGGCGGCGGCGGTGATCTTCACAATATGGATATGTTCCTGATCGGACTCTTGTTTGTGAGTGCAGCGGCATGGGGCAACGGCGGCAGAGAATGGGTTTTGGATGAAAATAAGATCCCGGATTTACTAAAAGCCGTTATTGTATTTTCCATTATAAATTCCTCAATAGGACCTTTACAGGTGATACGCTCCTTTGAATATGGGGAGGATATTGACAGGATAAATATCCTCAGGGATATGCCCAGAGGCGAGACTGTTGAGATGCTGCCTGTGCAGCAGGTTGTTGATGATGCTTTGCTGACCATTCAAACAGAGGTGGATATTGCCAGCATACAGGGCGAAATCCTGTTTTTGGACCAACGCCAATTGCTGACCTTTGGCTACATTACCGGTGTTAAGCTGGTGCCGGAGTATGAAAAAAAGCATTTAATGAACGAAGCACTGGGCGATAAAAAAAACTACTTTGAAACATTCCATGCAGACCTTGCAGCACACCGTTTTTCTCTCATCATCTCCGAGCCCCTGCGCTCTCCGGTCAAGGACAGTTCCTACCAGTTTGGCGAAGAGAATAATGCCTGGGTAAAGTGGGTGTCGATTCCGGTGTTATGTTACTATGAGCCGAAAATTGCACTGACTGAAGTCGGCGTGCAATTACTGGTCCCGCGAGTCGAGCCGGTGGATTGTTCCAACCAACTCCCTTGAGGAATTTTCAGTGAACTTACAATATTTATTTTTGCGACTTATCCGCCATTTTTTACCTGAAGCCATAGCGCGTTTCCTCCTTAAGCGAAGGTGGATCATTAAACCCGGGCTGGAGTCTAGTGAACCGGTGGCAGCTGTGGAACGCTATATCCAAACACTTGCCGGGTATGGACGGGAAGTTCAGGGCAAGCGCGTGATGGTGTTTGGGTATGGCGGGCGTTTTGCTGTAGGGGTGGAGTTATTAAGGCGGGGTGCTGCACATGTGGTGTTGTGCGATCATTTTGTGCTTTTGGATAACGAACGAAATCTGGAATTGCTCCCAGCGTATGAGCAGTATCTGAAACTTGAGCAGAATGAGGTGCGGCCGCGTGGCGAATTCATCACCCTGCTGCATGGTGACATCCGTGAAGAGTCCATTCAGGCGCAGGTCGCTGATGTGGATATTGTATTGAGTACATCGGTATATGAACATTTGGATGATGTAGATGGCATTACCGGCGCACTGGCAAAATTGACTTCTCTGCAAGGTGTGCATTTGCATTTTGTGGATCTGCGTGATCATTATTTCAAACTGCCTTTTGAGATGTTGAAATATTCAGAAAGTGTGTGGCGAAAATTTCTGAACCCCACAAGCAACCTTAATCGATTTCGTTTGCCTGATTATCAGCGTGTGTATGCTAAGTACTTCCAGAAGGCGGATGTGGTCATTCTTGAAAGAAAAGCTGAAGAATTTCGTGCAGTGCAATCTTTGGTGCGGCCTGAGTTCATCACGGGAGATGTAGAGGTTGACTCGGTCACGTTGATTTCGGCCATTTTGGAAGAACCCAAAAAATAACCATGCAAACTGGCAAGTCGTTTCTGTTGAAAGCGCTTTTGATTCTGGTTTTTATTGAAAGTTCACTGGCGCTTTATTCCCTTGCGGTCATACCATCTGATGCAAAGAATGCCATCTGGTTCGGTTTTTCAAGCGCACGCCTGCTGTTGATGGGCGGCGCAGTGGTCATTACGCTTGCAGCAGCTTTTTCGCTGACAGTCATTTTGCTTTCACAGCGCGGCGCGCAACGGGCAGAAGAAATTATGGATGGTATTTTGGGTGGTGAAAGAAACCGCTCATTCTTCGTTTGGGCGGCATGGCTTGTTGTTTTTGGGTGTGTTTTGTTCGTACTAACTCCACCTGAGAAATTTGGCGCGGCATTTTATCAACGACTTCTGCCGATGACGGTGTTGTTGATTGCGCTTGCGCTGAACGCCCTGATCTTGCAATTTACGTGGCTTAAGCAGACGATTGATTTAAGTCTACTGGTACAGTGGTGTACTGAATTCCGCGTCGCAGGAATTACGCTTGGCTTGTTTGCGTTGCTATGGGCATTTGCGGCCCGGACGGGGATTGGCGTAACCCCCGAACCGACTGGCTGGCATTTCCCAGGTACACCGCTTCTTTTCTCCCAGTTGATCTTGGCTTGGCTGGCTGCTCTGATTTTTATTCTGTGGGGTGGAATAATTCAGGCACGAGTGACCGAGCTCTTTTCCAGTCAGAAAACGAATCTGCGCCTCGATGCGTGGATCTGTATTGCGTTGTGGTTTGCGGCTTTACTGGTTTGGTGGGCAGAACCTGTGCGGCGGGAGAGTTACTTTACCCCCGAACCGACTCCTCCTAATTTTGAATATTATCCTCATTCAGACGCCGCCATTTATGATACGTCTGCACAAAATATGCTGATCGGTGCAGACCAAAATAACAAGATCGTCCTGCGTCCATTGTATGTATTTTTCCGTAACTACTCAGGGTAGCGGAGCGACAAAATCGGGCAAGAAAGGAGAACCTGTAAAGGCAAGGCGCAAAGCGGAAAGAGCCTTGACACCATTTTT
>VGOX01000145.1 GCA_016875755.1 Chloroflexota bacterium | reverse complement strand
TTCCGGCTTCCTCCAGACCCTGCCTCGCGACAACGCCCTTGCCTTCCGCTAATGGTTGGTGCAATCAACCTCCATAAGGGTCTTTCACCCTCTAGTCAACGCCCATGCTGGGCGCACAACAATGCGCCGCGCCTGAAAAGGCGCGGCGCATTGTTCCTTACTTTATTTCGATCTGATAAGAAGCGACCTCACGAGTGAAGCGCGTTAGACCGGAAACAACCAAATACGCCTTCTCGCCCGATTGCAGCGAAATCGAGATCTCTACCGTCTGGTCATCGTTGAGCGGGACCATCGTCACGCTCGAATCCCCCGTCTGGATCAGAGCCAGACCAAAGGTCTGCGGAAGAACGTTCTGGACGCGCACAAAGCCTTCCGCAACCCAGCCATCATCTCCAGCTTCAAAATCGGAACTGTAGCCTGCTGCATCGACCCGCACATCATCCACCATGAAGCCTTCACCATTGACCGCCGCATCGGTGATGTATTCAAAACGGACGAATACATTTTTGCCCGCATACGCCGAAAGATCAACCGTTTCTTCGATCCAGGTTTCCGTCACGCCGGTGTAGCCCCAGCCATAGGAGTTTCCACTTGGGTCCGTGCCTGTGCCAGAAGGCGTGACAAGAATCTCCCAATTCTCGCCGTCCTCCGAAACTTCCACATAGACGTAATCCCAATCGGTTTCAATGTCATACCAAGTGCGGAAGGAAAATTCGATGGGGCCGCTGACGTTCGTAAAATCAAACTCGCGTGTCAAGGTCATATTTGACTCATCGCCTTTGTTCGACCAGAAAGCATACTGACCGGAATACGGATCGGCGGGCAGAAGTTTGGTTACCGTGGAGCCAGTGAAATTGATGGTGTAATCACCAGCACATTCAATGGCAATATAATCCACACCAAATTGCTTGACAGTGCGAGCCATCGGCGCCTGCGGACAGGAGTAGATCGTTTCCGTCGCCGAGGCGCGATGGGCACCGGGGTAGTTGTTATATATGTAACGGCCATCACCAACCGATTTATCGAGCAGGAAGTTGGTCACTGCCCAATCCATAAAGAAGGCATCTGCGTCGATCGGCTGACCAGTAAGCGGGTCGGTGGCGGCGATTTCGAGCAGCACATCGTCAACGCTTTCAAATCCATTGGCGGGGTCTCGCACGAGCGCCTGAGTTGCCTCCTCGCCAAAACGATCGAGGAAGTAGGTCATGAACAAAAAGCCTGCGCCGTAATGCGGTGTGGTTGCATTTTGGTCATTGGGCCAGTCGTTCAATTGCAGGTCGGGGTCGTTGATGTAGAGCCAGTCGAACCCGCCGGGGTCGTAGCCATTGATGAACGCCGCGAGTTCAGAAGAACCTTCGTTCAGCCATGAGGTTTCGTTACCATCCAAATTCCAGTGGATCATGTGCTGGAATTCATGCGCGAGTACGCCATAGGTAAAGTTATCGCCCAGCGGGGTGTTATCTGCATTGAAGAGGAACATTTCGTGCCCGTTGGAATATTCCTGAATCATCGGGTGGACGGAATCGGAAGAGGAAAAATACCCTGCGATCGAAAAGCCCAACCCGCGGGAGTAGAGGATGTAGATATGCTCGTCACCGTCAATACCAGGCGACCATTCACTACCGAAGAATTCGCGGGTGGTTGGGTAGATCTTGTTCTCGAACTCATCCACCAGTGCTTTCATTTCATCTTCGTTTACATCCACACCATCCTGCACCCAGAAATAAACATGCGGAGTGGCATAACGCAGGGTGGCTTGTACTTCGTTGTTCACGTTCGTATCAAGGTTATGCACCCAGAATGTGTCCTTGTCACCTACATTGCGTGGCGCGGCAGTGGTCGCCATCACTTCAGGGACGTCGCACTTGTCATCCAAGCGGCACGCCAGTTCACGCGGGTCATTATTGGGGACAATGG
Source organism: Chloroflexota bacterium (assembly GCA_016875755.1). Lineage (GTDB taxonomy): Bacteria > Chloroflexota > Anaerolineae > Anaerolineales > Villigracilaceae > Villigracilis. The sequence continues at coordinate 4,333 of VGOX01000145.1, read as the reverse complement.
TGTTTTGCAGAATTTCCAGCGTCTCACTGGTGACGGTTTCCAGCGGCGGGCGGGTGATCTCAGGTACTGCGGTGGGAGAATCATTTGTTAACAAGGGCAGGTCGGTGAGTTCAGATACAGACGGCATCAGGGTGTAATAGGCATAGCCAGCCATCCCTGCCACCAGCACACAGATACAGCACAGCAGCGCCACAATACCGATCACAATTGCAGTTGTACTTGATTTATTTTCTGTCATGGTTTCCTCAAAGGACAATAAGATTGACCGATGATACCCTGTCGTGCTGAAAAGCGGATTAGGAAATTCAGGTCATGAACGGAATAAAAAAACAGCCCCGCGAAACTCTGATTTCGCGGGGCTGTCTGGTTCACTTAAACTTCCACTTTCTGCTTTGGCTTTTTCGCAGGAGCAGCCGAGGTGTGGAAGATGATCTTGTCATCCTTCTCGTCCACATCCACGACCACAGTGCCGCCGTCCTTGTATTTGCCGCCGAGCAATTCCACCGAAAGCGGACTTTCGACAAATTTCTGGATGGCACGGCGCAGCGGACGGGCGCCAAAGGCGGGGTCGTAGCCTTGTTTGGCGATCCATACTCTGGCGGCATCCGACAACTCCACATGGATATTGTGCTCGTTCAGGCGGTCCTGCACTTCCTTCATTTGCAGGACAACGATCTCCTCCATTTGCTCGATGGAAAGTGGCGAGAACATGATGATCTCGTCGATGCGGTTGAGGAACTCAGGGCGGAAGGCATCCTTGAGCGCTTTCTCGATCTTGTTATGCGCCTCACGATCGGAGTCATCCGATTTTTTCGTTAAAAAGCCGAGGGTTCCGCCTTTTCTTACATATTCCGTGCCCAGGTTCGAGGTCATGATCAGAACCGTGTTGCGGAAATCCACCACATTGCCCTGACCATCGGTCATGCGTCCGTCATCCAAAATTTGCAGCAGGGCGTTCCACACTTCGGGGTGGGCTTTTTCGATTTCGTCGAAGAGCAGCACGCGGTACGGTCTGCGGCGGACGGCTTCGGTCAACTGACCGCCTTCTTCATAGCCGACATATCCCGGAGGCGCGCCGAACAAACGCGAGACCGTGTGTTGTTCGCGGTATTCAGACATGTCAATGCGGACGAGCGCATCTTCATCATCGAACATGAACCACGCGAGGGCTTTGGCGAGTTCCGTTTTACCGACACCCGAAGGACCAATGAAGATGAACGAACCGATCGGGCGGGCGGGGTCTTTCAAGCCAGAGCGCGCGCGGCGGATGGCGTCCGAAATAGCGTGGATGGCTTCGTCCTGACCGATGATGCGTTCGTGCAAACGCGCTTCCATTTGCAAAAGTTTTTCGGATTCGGATTCCATCATTTGAGTCAACGGAATGCCCGTCCACTGGTTGACGACAGAAGCGATATCGTCCACATCCACTACTTCATCGAGTTGGTGTTCAGCTTCCCATTTATCGCGGCTGACAGAATATTCCTGCTCAATGCGCAGGCGTTCGGCTTTCTTTTGCGCGGCACGTTCGTAGTCGCGCTCCAAACCAGCCTGCTCTTCCTCGGCATGCAGTTTATCAATATCGGTCTTCATAGATTTGAGATCGGGCGGCATCGAGTACAACGCCACGCGCAATTTCGCGGCGGCTTCGTCCATCAGGTCAATGGCTTTGTCGGGCAGGTGACGGTCAGTAACGTAGCGGTCCGCAAGGCGGGCGGCGGCTTCGAGTGCGTCATCTGCAAAACGGACTTTGTGATGCGCTTCGTACTTGTCACGCAAACCATGCAGCATTTTGATGGTGTCTTCCACGCTCGGCTCATCCACATAGATTGGCGCAAAGCGACGTTCGAGCGCGGCATCTTTTTCGATGTGCTTGTGGAATTCGTCCAACGTGGTTGCGCCGATACATTGGAGTTCGCCGCGGGCGAGTGCTGGCTTGAGCATATTGCTCGCGTCCATCGCCCCCTGTGCTGCTCCTGCACCCACAACCGTGTGCAACTCGTCGATCATCAGGATCACATCACCCTTCGCGCGCTGCACTTCCTCCATCACGGCTTTCAAGCGTTCTTCAAATTCACCGCGGAAGCGCGAGCCTGCGATCATCGCGCCGAGATCGAGGGCAACCACCTTCTTCCCCGAAAGGATCTCTGGCACATCATTGGTCGCGATTTTTTGCGCGAGACCTTCTGCAATGGCGGTCTTACCCACACCTGCTTCACCGATCAGCACGGGATTGTTCTTCGTGCGGCGGGACAGAATTTGAATGAGGCGCAGAATTTCCTTATCACGCCCGATGACGGGATCGAGTTTGCCTTCGCGGGCGAGTTGGGTCAGGTCACGCGAGTATTTTTCGAGAGTGCGGTATTTCGTCTCAGCCTGCGGGTCGGTGACGCGCTGTCCGCCGCGCAGGTCTTGAATGGCGTCGTACACGCGGTCACGCGTCAGCCCAGCCGATTCCAAAATGCGGGCGGCGGGGGTTTTGCGCTCGGTGAGAATCGCCAAAAAGATGTGTTCAGTGGAAATGTACTCATCTTTCAGACGATTCGCCTCTTCATTTGCAAGATCAATGATCCGCTTGACACGAGGCGTGATGAAAATTTGTCCCGCGCCGCCGCCGAAAATATTCGCTTTTGGGCTGGCACGCAGGGTGGCATCGAGACGCTCCGTCAATGCTTCGGCACTGACATTCAACTTTTCCAAAATTTGGGGAATCACACCACCAGGCTGCTCAATGAGCGCCAGCAGGATGTGTTCAGTATCTATTTGATTATGCCCATACCGTTGGATGATCTCCGCGGCACGTTGGGCAGCTTCTTGGGCTCTCTCTGTAAATCGGTCAAATCTCATCATAGGGGGTATCCTCCAGACAGACCACAGACCACGGACCGCAGACCATGGTTTTATGGTCTATCGTCCATTGCCCATCGTCCACCTAATGGATGCATTATAACAAACGCCGCATCGACGGATTATCAATGCGGTGTAAGAGGAGTGTTAGATTTTATATTTCCATCACCTAAAACAAGGTACACAGGAATTCAAAAGCGGTTAGCTCTTAGCCTAATGCTAATCGCTAACCGCTTTTTTACTCGCGAAATATTCTTACATGCCTGCGCGGCTCTTTTCCATACGAGTGGCTGACCAACTCGGCTTTACGCGCCAATTCATGCTGAAGCCTACGCACAATGGATGGACCAGGCGGCAGGTCTACCCAGCGTTCACCGTTAAGGACTGCCGAGATCGCCTGTTGGGTTTCATCACGCACATCTTCCATGCTGTCACGCGGGGCTTGCGGCTCGGTCAGGTTGTACACATCGCCGAGGAACTGCTCCACCTGCGTCACAGAATTCGCACGCAGCACATAGATCGGCATGCCGCGGCTTTCGGCTTCCACCACAGTATGCTCGCGGTTGCGGTAATACGTCCGCAGCGTCACCAGCACATCGGCTTCGTTCACATCGGTTACGACCACGGCAGGCACGCCGAGTCGTTTCGCGGCTTGCATCAGCCGATTCCGCGCCACGCCATAGGCAAAGACTCGCAGAGTCTGCAAGCGCGCGCCGACATTGGTCGTGGTGCCGATGGCGGGCGGATTGATCGACTCAGAGCGTGGGGTCGGCTGGGGAGCAGGATCAACTGTACGTCGAGTCCGAAGCGGGGTTTTCGTCGCCTCATTCTTAACTTTGGGCGGACTCAGCTTTTCGATCTTTATCTCGCCTGATTCATCCCGCGTGCGGATTTCGGGCAGGATGGGCGCATCGCGCAGGAGCGAATCCACAGCCGACATAATGTCGAGGTGAACTGCAAAGCGCTCACGGTGTTGAATTTCGATAAGCACGTCGAAGGTCGGCGGCGCACGGCGTTCGAGCACGGTCTTTTGCGTGCCGCGGCGGCGGGCTTCTTCGTCTGAAAGCGTCACCGCTTCAATACCGCCAACGAGATCGCTGAGCGTGGGGTTGAGTAAAAGATTATCGAGCGTTTGACCGTGTGCCGTGCCGATGAGTTGCACACCGCGTTCGGCGATGGTGCGCGCGGCGAGGGCTTCGAGTTCGCGCCCGATCTCGTCAATGACGATGACTTCGGGGTTGTGATTCTCGACAGCTTCGATCATCACTTCATGTTGCAGCATTGGCTCGCGGACTTGCATGCGGCGCGCCCGTCCCACAGCGGGATGCGGTACGTCGCCGTCGCCGCCGATCTCGTTGGACGTATCCACGATGACAACGCGCTTGTTTTCCGCAAGAATGCGGGCGGCTTCACGCAGGAGCGTGGTCTTGCCAACGCCCGGGCGACCGAGGATCAACACGGACTTGCCCGACTCGATAATGTCTTGAAT
>VGOX01000144.1 GCA_016875755.1 Chloroflexota bacterium | reverse complement strand
TTTATAACGCTGAAGGTTGGCTTTCTCACCCAATTCCTTAACCGCTTTGTCTTTTTCCTTATCGCTATACACATATCGGACGTTGTTTTTATACGCGATGCGGTAAAGCGGCGGCTGGGCAATATAGAGGTGACCATCTTCGATCAATTGCGGCATGTAACGGAAGAAAAAGGTCAGTAGCAGCGTGCGGATATGGCTGCCGTCAACGTCTGCATCGGTCATGATGATGACACGCCCGTAGCGCAAGCCTTCGAGGCTGAAGTTATCGCCAATGCCCGTGCCAAGCGCAGAGATGAGCGCCTTGACTTCGTTGTTGCCAAGAATTTTATCGAGGCGGGCGCGCTCGGTGTTGAGGATCTTACCGCGCAGCGGCAGGATCGCCTGAAAATGGCGGTCACGTCCCTGTTTGGCTGAGCCGCCTGCCGAGTCACCTTCCACAATGTAGAGTTCGGTCTTGGATGTATCGCGCTCGGAGCAATCCGCCAGTTTACCGGGCAGGGTCAATGACTCAAGCGCAGATTTGCGGATGACGAGATCGCGCGCCTTGCGCGCCGCATCACGCGCACGAGCAGAGGTGAGGCATTTAGAGACAATGGCCTTCGCTGCTTGTGGATTCTCCTCTAGGAACGTGCTGAACGCCTCGCCCACCACCTGGGTGACGTAGGTCTGCACTTCAGGGTTCATCAGCTTGACCTTGGTCTGCGACTCGAACTGCGGACCAGGGTGCTTGACCGACACAATCGCGGTCAGACCTTCGCGGGTGTCATCACCGGAGAAGTTCGGGTCGGCATCCTTGAGCAGGCCGTTCTTGCGGGCATAGTCATTGATGACGCGGGTCAGCGAAGAGCGCAGACCTGTGAGATGCGTACCACCGTCAATGGTGTTGATGGTGTTCGCAAAAGAGTAAACAGATTCAGTATAGGCATCAGTGTATTGGATGGCTGCTTCGATGCCGATACTTTCCATTTCCTTATCCACATACACCACAGAGTGTAGATTCTCGCGGTTGCGGTTCAGGTAACGGACGAAGGAGGTGATACCGCCTTCGAAATAGAAGTTCATTTCACGGTCGGCACGTTCGTCCACAAATTGGAGGGTGACACCGCGGGTAACGAACGCCATTTCGCGGAAGCGCTGCACGAGCGTATCAAAGCGGTAATCAATATCTTCGGTGAAGATGACCTTGTCGAATTTGAAGGTCTGTTTTGTACCGGTCAGTTCCTTGTCCACCTTGCCGACCTGTTTAATGCTGCCCTGCGGCACACCGCGCTTGTATTCCTGACGCCAATGTTTGCCATCACGTTTGATCTCGGTGGTCATCCACTCCGAAAGGGCGTTCACAGCGCTAACACCCACGCCGTGCAAACCGCCGGAGACCTTGTATCCGCCGCCGCCAAATTTACCGCCCGCGCCGATCACGGTCATGACCACATCCACGGTTTCCATGAACTTGCCATTGGCATCCTTCTTGGAGGGATGCGGACCGACAGGGATACCGCGGCCGTTATCTTCCACGCTCACACTGCTATCAGCATGAATGGTCACATTGATGCGGGTACAAAAACCGCCCAGCGCTTCATCGATGGCATTATCCACCACTTCATAAACGAGGTGGTGCAGAGCCTTGATGTCTGTACCGCCCACATACATACCGGGGCGCTTGCGGACATGTTCGATACCTTCAAGCGCTTGAATGGAGCCGACATCATAATTTGTTTCGTTTTTCTTTTCAGCCACAAGGACCTCCAGGATTGATTATTTTTCAGAGAAGTGTTATGCCTGACGGACAGAATTGACGGGACGCAGTGTTTCGAGCACGTCCTTCAACCAGGCTTTCATATCACGATAATAAATAAAACTGCCAGCTAACAGCGCCGTCGTGACAAAGGAGTGTCCGAAGATGCCAAACAAGGTGAGCCATGAATCTTCGGCGGGAATGCGCCAGAGGAAGTTCAACCCATAAGCAAGCAGGAACACCGTCAGAACGAAAAGACTGCTGGTGGGCAGTGTGAAGCGGGTCAACTGGATGCTGCTCAGCATAGAAGCGAACACGTTCTGCCTATCCAAAAAGATGCCGTGCGACCAAAAGAACAAAGGCACGATCACCCACACCGAACCCAAACTGACGAACAACACGAACAGGTTGGCGAGGAATGCGTTCAATTGCGCCAGCAGGACAAGCACCAGTATGAGCGGCAATCCGATCATAAACAGGACGATGCCGAACAGGATCGAGAGCAGAACCGTTTGAAAAATGGCGGCGAAGGTATGTACCACCTGCTCTTTTTCCACAAGGACGATCCATGCCACACTGCGGAAGTACAACGCGCCGCCAACCCAGCCGATCAATGTCAGCAGTATGATCCAGCCCGGCAGGCTGAGTCCGCTCACTTGCCAGATGGCAGGATCCCCCATCGGCGTGGCAGATGTTCCATTGGCCAGAAGCAGGTTCGAGATCCCGACAGGAAGCGTACGCACCACCCAGAACAGGTTGATGGCTGGAATCGTCGCATCGTACCAATCCAGCACGCGTTGGATATCCTCAGCGGGAATGCCGCCGCTACGCCAAATATCCACCATATCATTTTCAACCGAGCCAAAGAGCGCGTCCATTCGCAGGCGCGGACCGAGCCACATAAGCAAATTCAACAGAAGCGGCAGGAGAATCACCGTAATGTGCGAGGCGATGGTATCGAACCCTGCGCGGATCGAGTTGATAATGCCCGGAGGCGGGGGAAGGTTTTCCAAACGAGTTACTTCCATAACCGATCGATTCTACCATACCCCTGCTTGCATTCACGCGGGCGCACAGGTACAATCTCTGCATGCAGGAAAACCGTTCCTATTGGCCTTCGGCAGACCGTGTGGGAGTTTTGACCGCCTCTGTGCTGTTGGCATTTGCAATCACCCGTCTGATCCAGACCCCGCGCCTCACCCTCAGCCTGAGCCTGCCCGGCTTTTATTTTGCCTTTCCCCTCACCCTCGGCACATTCATGACCCTCGCCGCCGCCGCATTGACCGCCGCCGGCATGTTCTGGCTGACACACGACCACCCCGCGTTGGGCGAAAAATCACCCCGTGAGCACATTATGCTGCCCACCCTGACCGCTTTCGTGATCGGTGCGCCGCTCGTGCTTCTGGCGGATAGCTCCGCATGGTGGGTCGGGTTTGCTTTCGGTGCGGCACTGCTCCTGAGTGTTTTCGTAGCAGAATATGTCACCATTAACCCGTCGGCTCCTTCGTATGCCTTTGCCCGCGCCGGGTTGACCGCACTGGCGTACGCGCTGTTTTTCATCCTTGCGGCGTCGCTCCGATTTTCGGGTGTGCGCATGTTCCTGTTAATTCCCGCCATTTTCATCGTGGCAAGTTTGATCAGCTTGCGCATCCTGCACCTCGACGGCTCTGACCGCTGGGATTTCCCGTGGGCGTTCGGCATCGGCATTGTGTGTGCGCAGATCGGCGCAGGCCTGCATTACTGGCCGCTCTCCCCCATTCAATTTGGGCTGGCGCTCACAGGTCCGCTGTATGCGCTGACGATGCTCTCCGTCAGCCTTGCGGAAAATATCCCCCTACGCCGCGCGGTGGTAAGCCCCGCCATTATTCTGGGAGCGGCATGGGTTTCGGCACTCTTTTTATAGCAATGCAATCCCTTTCTCTTTCAAAAGAACAATTGCAGGAAATGACGGCGTATGTCCATGCACATGCGCCGCTCGAGGCGTGCGGTCTTTTGGCGGGGAAAAACTCACAGGTGGAAAAAATATTTTTCGTACAGAATCAGGCACAAAGCCCGGTGCGATACGTGATGGATCCCATCGATCAGCTCCATGCGTTCGAATGGATCGAATCCAACGACATGGACCTGCTCGGCATCTTCCACTCGCATCCTGCTGGACCTGAAACTGTTTCTCCAACCGACATCGCAGAAGCCGCCTATGCAGTGACCTATGTCATCCTCGCCTGCGTGGATAGTGAGTGGCGCACACGCGGATTTTGGATAGAAAACGGTGAATTCCGCGAAGTATCTTTGCAAGTGAATGAATAAAGCAACCATAATTGACTTAGTGTGTTTTATGATTACACTCAAATCGGAGGAGTTTTGATGGAAACTGTGATTGACCTTGTGGTTATCTTTCTGGCATACGTGTTCGGATCGATCCCCTTTGGCTTGCTGATCGTGAAACTGAAAACAGGAAAAGATATTCGTGAGGTGGAAAGCGGGCGGACGGGCGGCACGAACGCCATGCGCGCCGCTGGTTTTGGGGCAGGGTTTGCAACTGCCATGCTCGATATTTTGAAGGGCGCAGGCGCGGTATGGGTGGCAAAGTGGATCACCCCCGATGCTTCGTGGGTGCATGTGGTCACTCCGCTTGCCGCCATTTTAGGACACAATTACTCGATCTTTTTACCCGAACGGGATACAAACGGGAAGTTCGTCGGCTTGCGCGGCGGTGCGGGCGGAGCGCCTTCAGTGGGCGGCGCAATGGGGCTGCACCTCAGTTCCATTCTCATCATCCTGCCGCTTGGCATGTTGACCTTCTTCACCATCGGCATTGCCTCGGTCACGACGATGGCGGTGGCATTGTTCGCCATCATCCTGTTCGCCATCCTCGCCGCGCAGGGAGTTCTGCCCTGGGCATACGTCTGGTACGGCGTGGGCGCGGAGTTACTGCTGATGTGGGCGCTGCGTCCGAATTTGAAGAAATTATTTGCAGGTCAGGAACGGGTCGTGAAGTACAGTTTGAACGGCTGGTTGAGAGCAAGGAAGGAAGCGCAGGGGGGAAGTGAAAAGTGAGAAGTGGGAAGTGATGAGTAATAAGTAAAAAGTAACGAGACTGCCTCACAAGCAGTCTCGTTTTGTATCTACAGATAGTTTACGCAGATGTTTCAAACCACGTTGTACGGTCTTTCAAAACGAGAAATACCGCCGCTACGATACACAGGGTCACCAAGAACACAAAGGCAGATTGATCTCCGCCCAGTTCTTTTTCAACTGGGGGAAAAATGGAAAAACCTGTATTGATAGCAGTATGAAGCAGCAGGGCTGCAAATAAGTTTTTGTTCGTTTTCAAATAGATCCATGTGAAGACAAAGCTATACGCAGTAGCAAATGCGAGGAAAAGCTCAAAACGCATAAAAGATTGGCTCGACTCCACAACATGAAATAACGGATAATGCCACACGCCCCAGATCACCCCAAGAATGAGACTTGCAATAATGGGGTTATAAGTTTCCAATAGTTTCGGCAGGGCAAAGCCTCTCCAGCCAAATTCCTCTTGAAATGAACCGCCAAAAAAGAACAGAACAAAGAATACTGGCAGGATCATGGCTGGTTGAGACAATAATGTCCTGTCAAATTCAAATCCGTTTAGTTGGGCGCTTACCCACACTGCCAGCCCGCCCAATACAATGGGGAGTGAAAGAATGACAAGCCACCAAACCAGTTTCAGGCGCAGATCAAACCCCGCACGGAGCAGGGTTTTGACGGCATCCCAACGGCCTTCCTTATACGTCAACATCAGCGCTGCCAGCAGTGGACCATGCGCACCGAAGATGACCAGCATCATGGTAGAAAAAGGAAGCGCGAGATGTCCCATGGAATTCAGCGCAGCGGGGATCCATACCAGCCATGAAAACACGAAGGTCAGAATGAAAAAGAGTACAAGGGAGAGGGATTTATTCATCTCGTTTTGCAGAGTGACGATATGCCAATACGGTTGAGAATACTATCGTCAGGGTAATTTTGACATTTATAAATTTTCTCAAGGGAATAACATCAGTACTCCCTCATTGGCAAAAAAAGCCAGTTCGGGACCGAGCAACTCCATGGCAGACCACACGTTGCCCCAAAAGAAATCTGAGAGCGGCGAAGCCGTCGACAGGAAAAAGAAAACTATGATAAATCCAAAGGGCCGCAGAAAACTGGAAAATTCCACCCATTCACGCGGAAGAAAGTACTCAAGAATACCAAAACCATCCAAGCCCGGGATCGGCAATAAATTGATAAATAAAGCGGTCATCTGCAACAACGCCAGAAAGCCAATCGCTGAGAGGAACGGAAATGAGGCCATCGAAAAAAGGGAATAAAAAGGAAGACTGCCAAAAGGCAGCGCCAGTAGAAGAAGACAAAGCAGATTCGCAAACGGACCCGCCGCCGAAACAAGACTGCGGTAGTGTGGTTTTCTCAGAGCATGGATATTGATGTAAACAGCCCCACCCGGGAATGCAATTCCTCCCATGAGCAACATCGCCAACGGTATCACAATACTGATGATGGGATGCGTAT
>VGOX01000143.1 GCA_016875755.1 Chloroflexota bacterium | reverse complement strand
GCGCGTATGTCCTGTATAATCTCTTGTGAGTTGAAAGTCATGGCGTTTCTCCTGAAGTCGTTTGCTCAAACTCACTTTACCAGAGTGATGCTTGACTTTCAACTCAAATGAAACGCACCCAAATCATTATGACCATCTGGCGATTAATTTTCACTCCCCCATCCACAGGCGCATGGAATATGGCAGTGGATGAAGCCATCCTCGAACACATCCATCGCGGCGAGTCGATCTCCACGTTGCGTTTATATTCATGGAATCCGCCCTGCCTTTCACTGGGACATGCACAATCCATCAAAGATGTGGATATGGAACGACTCAAATCTCACGGCTGGGATGTCGTGCGCCGCGTGACGGGGGGACGGGCGATCCTGCATACGGACGAATTGACCTACTCTGTCACAGGCTCTGCGGATGAACCCGTGCTGACAGGCGGTGTGCTCGAGTCGTACAATCGTCTCGCACAGGCACTGCTCCATGCGGTGAAGTCATTGAGCGTACCAGTGGAAATAAAAGAACATGAAGACGGACATACCCAGCAGAATTTGAACCCCGTTTGCTTTGAAGTGCCTTCTACCTACGAGATCACCGTGGATGGGAAAAAACTCATCGGCTCAGCACAAGCGCGCAAAAAGGAAGGTGTGCTGCAACATGGCTCGCTTCCATTAACAGGTGACCTGACCCGCATCTGCGACGCGCTGGTTTTTGAAAGCGAATCAGCACGACAGAACGCAAAAGAAAGATTACTTGCACGGGCGACGACAATTGAATCCGTTATCGGTGTAGGAACTGCCTGGGAAACAGCAGCCCAGGCTTTCGTCCGAGGGTTTGAGGCGGAGTTGGGAATCCAGTTTGAGCGTGGAGAGATGTCTCCATCCGAAATTCAACGAGTGGAAGAACTCGTCGAAGAAAAATATGCACACGCTTCATGGACAGAGAGAATATGAAAAAAATTTTGGTGTATGGTTCGTATGGATACACGGGGCAGTTGATCGTTGAACATGCCATGAAGCAGGGCTTGGATTTGATCCTTGCGGGGCGGGATGAAGTGCAATTGCGCGCGCAGGCTGAAAAATACAACTTGCAATATCGCGCGTTTTCATTGCACAACACCGCTGCATTGGACTCTGCGTTGCAGGAAGTGGATGCAGTGTTGCATTGCGCGGGTCCGTTCGTTCTGACCTTTCGCCAGATGGCGGAGGCTTGCATTCGCAACAAAAAACATTATGTGGATATCAGCGGCGAGATCGAAGGTTTTGAAGCGCTGGCAAAAATGGATGAAGACGCGAAACATGCAGGCGTGATGCTGCTGCCGGGCGGCGGCTTCGATGTGGTTCCATCCGATTGTCTTTCGGCATACACAGCAGGGAAACTCCCAAATGCAACGAGTTTGAATCTGTACATCAAAAGCATCGGCAGCGGAGTTTCGTGCGGCACGGCGCGCTCGGGGATCGAGAACAGTCACAGACAGGGTCGAATTCGTCGTGATGGGAAAATCCAAACCGTGCCTGGCGCATGGCATGTGAAGCGTGTGGACTTCGGACGCGGCGCAAACCGTGTGGTTTCGATTGGCTGGGGCGACGTGAGCACGGCGTATCACAGCACGGGCATTCCGAACATCACCACCTACATGAGTTTCCCAGACGCCATGATCAACGGGTTGTATCTTTCGCGAGTTATCGGTCCGTTGTTGTACATGCGTCCGATGAAAAACTTTCTCAAATGGCTGATCGGCATTTTGATTCCTGCAGGTCCATCGAAAGAAAAAAATAAATCGGGCTTTAGTTTGATGATCGCCGAAGTCAGCGACGGAACAAAAAGCGTCCGCGCAAAACTGCGGACGCCTGAAGCATATTACCTGACCGCACTCACCTCTGTGGAAATTATGAGACGCATCCTCTCTTCAGATTACAAGGCGGGATTTCAAACTCCCAGTACAGCCTACGGCGCGGATTTTATTATGCAGTTTGACGAAGTGACACGCGAGGATCTGTAATCGTCACCGTAACGCGCCTCGGAACTCCGCTGCGAATTGTTTCGCGGTTTCTACAGGCTTTTTGCTACTTCCAATCATTTTCACACATGCCGAGCCGACAATGACTCCATCCGCCAATGCGCCAACCTGCGCGGCTTGTTCAGGCGTGCCAATGCCAAATCCCACGCACACTGGCGCGGATGTGTGCGCTCGCACACGATTGATCAATTCACCAAGGTCATCTGAAATTTCTCTGCGTTCACCCGTCACACCTGTAACTGAAACAAGATAAATAAATCCCTTCGCAGTTCGCGCGATGGATTCCATGCGCTCATCAGGCGAAGTCGGCGCAAGCATTTGGATCAACGGCAACGCTTCGTCTTCGCCTACGGCTCCACTCAGCGCGAGTTCAAATTCCTCCGCTTCTTCCAATGGCAGATCGGGGATGATGAATCCGTTCGCGCCCGCTTCACGGGCATCGTGGATGAATTTTTCCAGTCCATACGCTAGCATGGGATTGAAATACCCCATCAAAATCAGCGGGATGGTCACGCCGCGGTTGCGGAGTTCTTTCACGGATTCAAGTGATTTCTTGACCGTGATTCCTTTTTCCAACGCAACTTGTGTGGCTTGCTGAATCACAGGTCCATCTGCGAGAGGGTCAGAGAAAGATAATCCCACTTCGATCAAGTCCGCGCCGTTTTTGGCAAGGGCTTCGATCACGTCAATGGAGGTGGGCAGGTCGGGATAGCCCAATGGGAAGTAGGGCATGAAGATGGGTTTGTTTTTGAAGGCGTTTTTGATTCGGTTCATAATAAATAATTCCTCGTAGGGGCGAGGTCCCCTCGCCCATTTTATGTGTTTCATTAACTTGGGCGGGGAAACCCCGCCCCTACATACTTGTTCCTAATTCCTTGATGACGGTATTCAAATCCTTATCCCCTCTGCCCGACAGGTTCACCAAGATGACCTGATCCTTGCGCATGGTTGGCGCTTTCTTGATGACCTCTGCAATTGCGTGAGAAGACTCCAACGCAGGGATGATTCCCTCTGTGTGGCACAAGGTTTGGAAGGCGTTCAACGCTTCTTCATCCGTTGCGGAGGTGTAGAAGGCGCGTTCGGTATCGCGCAGCATGGCGTGTTCGGGACCGACGGCGGCATAATCCAATCCCGCCGAAACAGAATGAGTCTCGGCAATTTGTCCGTCTTCATCTTGCAAGACATATGTCCGCGTGCCGTGGATGACTCCAACTCGTGCCTTGGTTGCGTCACCGAAGCGAGCCGCGTGTTTGCCTGAGGCAATTCCGCTGCCGCCTGCTTCCACGCCGATCAACTCCACGGCTTCGTCGTTCACAAATCCGCTAAAGACGCCGATGGCATTCGAGCCGCCGCCCACACAGGCGATGACCGTATCAGGCAGGCGCCCCGCGTCCATGAGCATTTGCTCACGCGCCTCACGCCCAATGACGGACTGAAACTCGCGCACAATAGTTGGATACGGATGAGGTCCCAATGCCGAACCCAAAAGATAATGCGTGTCGCGCACGTTCGTCACCCAATCGCGGATGGCTTCGTTGATGGCGTCCTTCAAGGTCTTTGTGCCCGACTCGACGGGTCGCACCTCCGCGCCGAGCAACTTCATGCGGAAAACGTTCGGCTCCTGCCGCGCGATGTCCACGGAACCCATGTACACGACGCATTCCAATCCAAGCAATGCCGCAGCGGTTGCGGATGCGACTCCGTGCTGCCCTGCCCCAGTCTCGGCAACGATGCGCTTCTTTCCCATCCTCTTCACAAGCAAGGCTTGTCCCAACGCGTTATTGATCTTGTGCGCGCCTGTGTGTGCCAAGTCTTCACGCTTCAAGTAAATTTGCGCGCCGCCTAATTTTTCAGAGAGGCGTTTTGCGTATGTGAGCGGCGTGGGTCTGCCGACAAATGACGCCATCAATTTATCGAACTCTGCATTGAAAGCCGGGTCATTACGCGCCGAAACGAATTCACGCTCCAGCTCGATGAGCGCGGGCATGAGCGTTTCGGGGACGAATTGTCCACCGTAGGGACCGAATTTGTGGGGTAATAAAGTGGTTGACATAAGTTCTCCTTCATTTGACGATAGACGATGGACCGTTGACCATGGTCTATCGTCCGTCGTCTATCGTCTGCTTAACTGCTTTTACAAACGCTGACATCTTCTCCGCGTCTTTCTCCCCTGGAGCGGATTCGACACCCGAAGCCACATCCACGCCCCAAGGTTGAACTTGGCGAATAGCGTCCGCGACGTTTTCAGGGGTGAGTCCGCCCGCGAGCAGGAGCGGATATTTCTTTGTAAGTTCCGCGGCGGCTGCCCAATCGGCGGTGACTCCGCTTCCGCCGTAGACGCCTTTGACGGCGGCGTCGATCAACATGGCAGGCACCTCGTCTCTTTCATAGCCCGCATTTGATTCGGGGATTCCGCGAAAAGCACGGAAGGCATGTGGGGCGAGTTGGGCAAATATCTCTGGAGTCTCATCACCGTGGAGTTGAGCGAGGTCAAGTTGACAGGTTCGCAGGATGTCTTTGATTTCATCCACGGGTGAATTCACGAATACACCAACCAGTTTGATTTGTGGGTATTCTTGTTTCAACACGGACGTGATATCAGCACACGCAGATTTTTCGATGAAGCGCACGCTCTTGGGGTAAAAATTAAAACCCAAATAATTAGTACCTGCGTTAATTGCCGCTAATGCGTCTATCAATGTTTTGATGCCACAAATTTTTACAATCGTCATAGTTCTCTCTCAACCCCGAAGGGGTGATCTGATTCTAGAATTCCGATATTGGTTTTGGCAAACCCCGAAGGGGTGTTATAGGTTTGTCTCGCTATGTCATCCCTACGGGATTTGGGATGGGGCGATATTATTCCTACAATAATTTCATCCCTTCGGGATTATAGTAACGTGACGTTACGCTGAAAGCATGACCTACAATTCCATTCCTGAAAGTTCACGAACTTTAGCGGAAATATCTTCAGATGTAACCAATGCCTCCCCTACCAAGATGGCGTCTATGTTGGCGTTCTCCAAGCGTTGGACATCGGCGGCGGTGAAGATGCCGCTTTCGGCGACGACAGTGATTTCGGCGGGGATCATCGGGCGGAGGCGTTCGGTGGTGTTGAGCGATACTTCGAAGGTGGCGAGGTTGCGGTTGTTGATGCCGATGAGTTGAATATCGGGAATTTTCAAGGCACGTTCAGTTTCAGCTTCGTCGTGGACTTCGACGAGGGCGGTCAAGCCCAAATTCAAAGCGCAAGCATGAAGGTCGGCAAAGTGTTTGTCATCGGGCAATGCGGCGGCGATGAGGAGGATGGCGTCGGCTCCGTTGGCGCGGGCTTCGTAGATTTGGGATTCGTCGATGATGAAATCTTTTCTTAAGAGCGGTAATTGGTGATTGGTAATTCGTAATTGGTGAAGTGTTTCCAATTTGCCCATGAAAAATTTTTCATCGGTCAACACAGAAATTGCGGCAGCGCCGTTTTGGGTGTAGATATCTGCCACTTGGAAGAGGTCGAGGTGTGGGGCGAGGATTCCCCTGGAGGGTGAGGCTCGCTTGAGTTCAGCGATCAGGCTCGGGCGGAATCCGAAGCGGCGGCGCTGTATGGCGGCAAGGAAATCTCTGGGCGTTGGACCAGACTCGGCTGCGCGGCGCAAGGCTTGAGCGTCGAGCGCCGCAATTTCCAATCGCTTTTGGTCGAGGATTTGGGAGAGGATATTTGTCATGGCAGTTTGTGTAGGGGCGGATCGCGATCCGCCCTTACGAGCGTGTGATTTCCACAAGGGCGTTGAGTTTTTCGAGAGCCTTGCCGCTATCGAGAGATGCAGTGCCTTCGGCGAGCGCGGATTTGAAATCGCCTGTTTCGGCGGCGAGGGCGGCGGCGGTGTTGAGCAGGACGGCGTCGCGGCGCGCGCCTGTGAGTTTGTTCGAGAGAATGTCTCTCATCATCTGTGCGGACTCGTCGGGAGTGCCGCCGCGAAGATCGGCGACGGTGCAGGGCGTGAGACCGAGGTCGGCGGGATTGAGGTCGTAGGTTTCGACGCTGCCGTTGCGAAGATGACTGACGCGGTTGATGCCCGTGGGATTGAGTTCGTCGAGACCGTTGGCGCCGTGGATGATGAGCGCGGCTTGGCTGCCAAGTTCTTTGAGCACGTGCGCGAGCGGCTCGGTGAGTTTGGCGTCGTAAACGCCCGTGAGTTGGATGCGCGCGCCCGCGGGATTGGTGAGCGGACCGAGGACGTTGAAGATGGTGCGCTGCCCCATCTCTTTGCGCGGACCGACGG
>VGOX01000142.1 GCA_016875755.1 Chloroflexota bacterium | reverse complement strand
ATTCTCCATACAGAGGGTGATGGCGGTGCTGTCCATTACTTCGAGGCGGCGGTTGAGGACTTCGATATAGCTCAATTTATCTAACTTTTTGGCGTCGGGGTTCTTTTTTGGGTCTGCATCATAGACGCCATCCACTTTTGTCGCTTTGATAACCACCTCAGCCCCTATTTCAGTGGCACGCAAAGCCGCAGCGGTATCGGTGGAAAAGAACGGATTCCCCGTCCCTGCCCCAAAGATGACCACCCGCCTCTTTTCAAGGTGACGGATGGCTCTCCGCCAGATATATGGCTCGGCGATGGCACGCATCTCAATGGCAGACATGACGCGTGTATACACTCCCTGTCGTTCGAGGGCATCCATCAGAGACATGGCATTCATCACTGTGGCAAGCATGCCCATGTAGTCGGCAGTGGAACGATCCATGCCGCGTTCAAGTCCCTGTTTGCCGCGCCAAAGATTGCCAGCACCGAT
Organism: Chloroflexota bacterium; assembly: GCA_016875755.1. GTDB lineage: Bacteria > Chloroflexota > Anaerolineae > Anaerolineales > Villigracilaceae > Villigracilis. The sequence goes on along the minus strand of VGOX01000142.1, from coordinate 5,850 downwards.
CACCACAGCGACATCCACGCCCATTTCGTGAACTTCTTTGATGCGCTTCGCGATGGCTTCCGCCTCATCCACGTCGATCCCATAGCCCATGGAACCGCCCAGCGCTTCGCCGCTTAACTTGAGCAGGATTCGTTTATATTTCAATTCAGCCATTCATACCTCCAATTTTATCCATATAGAAAAAAAGCCAACCCGAAGGCTGGCTTTTCAAACTTACTATTGACTTGTGCTTTCGCCCAGTTCCCAACGATGGAAACGGCGGACAATGACGTTTTCGCCAATTGCGGCCACGTTTTGCAGGATCAATTTTTCGATGGTGATCGATTCGTCGCGGATGTAGGGCTGGCGGAGCAGGCAAACTTCATCCTTGAATTTTTCGATACGTCCATCAACGATCTTCTGCATAACGTTTTCTGGCTTGCCTTCCTCTTTGGCACGGGCACGGGCGATTTCTGCTTCGTGCTCGATCTCAGAGGCGGGAATCTGATCTACGGTGATGTACTTGGGGGAGCTGGCTGCGATTTGCAGGGCGATCTCATGAGCGAGCTGGCGGAACTGTTCGTTGCGTGCTACGAAATCGGTTTCGCAGTTGATCTCGACCATCACACCAACGCGTCCGCCGCCGTGGGAATAGAGTTCCACCACGCCATTGGAGGCGTCACGGTCGGAGCGTTTTGCAGCGGTAGCCATGCCTTTTTCGCGCAGCCAGTCCACTGCTTTGTTGAAATCGCCGTCGGCTTCTTGTAATGCTTTGCGGCAATCCAGCATCGGTGCATTGGTAGCACCGCGCAATTGCTTGATCATCTCAGTCGTAATTTCCATTTCACTATCCTTAATACAATCTTCGGTTTGGGTCTTACTCAGCAGCAGTTTCTTCGCTCTTGGGCGCTTCGGGAGCAGCCGCTTCTGCGGGGGTATCTTCCACTTTGCGGGTGACGTTTAACTTGGCAAGGGTGGCTTCACCGAGCAGGGCATCTTCACCCACGCTCTCGTCTGTTTCCGCCATCGGCTGGCGAGCGGGGCGTCCCTTGGATTTGCCTTCGACCTTGACATCTTTTGCTTCTTCGGGGGCATCGTCCTTGCGCATGGCTTTGCCTTCGAGCACGGCATCTGCCATCTTGGAGACGAGCAATTTGATCGCACGGATGGCGTCATCATTGGAGGGAATGACGTAGTCAATATCCTGCGGGTTGCAGTTGGTATCCACCAGAGCAACGATCGGAATATTGAGCAGGTTGGCTTCGCGGACTGCGGAGTCTTCGCGGCCCACATCCACAATGAAGAGCAGGTCAGGAACGCGCTTCATAATACGGGCGCCAGAAAGACTAGTCGAAAGGCGGGTAATGTCGCGTTCGATGAGTAAGCCTTCCTTTTTGGTGAGGCGGTTGATGTCGCCACTGTCACGCAGTTTTTCGAGGCGTTCCAATTCCTGGATGCGCTTGTTCATGGTATTCCAGTTGGTGAGCATGCCGCCCATCCAGCGTTCGGTGACATAGGGCATGCCACAGCGGGCAGCTTCTTCTGCTACAGTTTCCTGTGCCTGACGCTTGGTGCCGACGAACAGAACGGTGCCGCCATTGGCAACCGTATCACGGATGACCGCATAGGCATTGTTCGCCAATTTGACGGTTTGCTGAAGGTCGAGAATATGAATGCCGTTACGTTCGGTGAAGATGTACGGTTTCATACGGGGATCCCACTTGTTGGTGCGGTGACCGAAATGGACGCCGCTTTCAAGCAGGGCTTTCATGGAAATAGTAGCCATGTTACTCCTAGTGTTCCGCTCTCCAACACGCAATAACAGGTGCGGAGCGGAATGAGTTTAGCGGGGATGATAACCCGCTCAGGGACGCTTGTTGCCCGTCCCAAGCAGAATGTGCCCCATCCTGAGGGTAATCAAAGGATTCAGGGCGGCGGGATTATAACACAAGAATCAGACGATGGACGACAGACCATAAAACCTGCCTTCCATTGTCCATCGTCAATGGTCTGCGGTCAGTTATCCCCTACCCCACGTAATCACACCACGCCTCGTACTTCGCCACCTTGCCGCGAATTGCGTCGTGATACACCTCTTGAATCTTGCACGTGATGGGACCCGTGCGCCCGTCGCCAATCTTGCGATAGTCAATTTCGCTCAAGCCGATCACTTCCGCCGCAGTACCGCACACGAAGACCTCGTCTGCAATGTAAAGTTGGTCACGGGAAATGGGCTGTTCCTTCACTTCGTAGCCCAAGTCATTGGCGATCGTCACCAGTGAGTGACGGGTAATACCCTCCAACACAGGCGCAGTGGACGGTGTGTAGATCTTCCCGTTGCGAACAATGAACAGGTTTTCGCCCGTACATTCTGCGATATATCCCTGCGGATCGAGCATGATGGCTTCTTGAAAACCAAGCCGCTCCGACTCGGTCTTGGCAAAAATGCTGTTGGCATAATTCCCAGAGATCTTTGCCTTGGTCATCATCACATTGGGGTGATGACGTGTGAACGATGAAATATTTGCACGGATGCCTTTCGCCAGCGCATCTTCCCCGAGGTAATTTGCCCATTCCCAGACAGCGATCATCAGGGACGGTTTGCCATAGTCCACGTTCAAATTCCAGCCGCCGCCATCCAAATAGATCAATGGGCGGATGTAGCAATCTGAGAAACCATTCACGCGCACGGTATCCTTGTGCGCCTTCATCAAATCTTCCACATTCCACGGAAATTCACGAAAACCGAGCACCCGCGCAGAGGCGAATAACCGCTCCACATGTTCGCGCAGGCGGAAGACGGCAGGTCCCTTTGGCGTATTGTAGGCGCGGATACCCTCAAATACAGCCGCGCCATAATGTAAGGCGGGTGTCAAAAAGTGCAGCGTCGCCTGTTCGAACGGCACCATCTCGCCATTCTTCCAAATAAACTTCGATTCCATGCCCATAACTTTTCATTCTCCTTTTTATTTTGACGGCAGACCGTAGACGATGGACCACTGCATGTGATCTATCGTCCATTGTCCATTGTCTATAGTCTTTTTATAATCTCTTCCGCCATTTGACGGGTGTTAAGTTTTCCACCGATGTCGGCAGTGCGCGACCCTGCAATGATGGTTTCATCTACGGCTTTTTCAATCGCTGCTGCTTCGGATTCCAGATTAAAGGAATGACGCAACATCATCGCCGTGGAAAGGATCGTACCAATTGGATTGGCAATGCCCTTGCCTGCGATGTCGGGAGCCGAGCCGTGGATCGGTTCGTAAAGACCCATCCGCGCTTCGCTGCCGGACTTGGAGCCTGCTTCGCCCAAACTGGCAGAGGGCAACATCCCCATCGACCCTGCCAGCACAGACGCTTCATCCGTGAGAATATCGCCGAACATGTTTTCGGTGACAACCACATCCATCCATGCGGGTCCCGTGATCAACTTCATTGCGGCGGTATCTACCAGCGTATGCTCAAGCTCGATGTCAGGATTCTCCGTCCCGATGGAAGAGGCGATCTGCCGCCATAGTCGGGATGATTCCAATACGTTTGCCTTATCCACCGAGGTGACCTTTTTCCTGCGTCCTTTTGCAAGTTCAAAAGCAAGGTTCATGATGCGGCGGATTTCGTAATCGTAATATTCGAGCGTATCCACCGCGCGTTCGCGTCCGTCCTTGACATCCCGCCCTTTCGGGAAGCCGAAGTATAAACCGCCTGTCAGTTCGCGGATGACGAGAATATCCACGCCTTGCAGTTTTTCGGGCTTGAGCGGCGACCACTCCATGAGGGCGGGGTGGACTTTGATCGGGCGCAAGTTGGCAAAAACGCCCAGCCCTTTGCGCAAGGCAAGCAATCCGCGCTCGGGGCGGTCTTTGGCTTTGGGGTCGTCCCATTTCGGTCCACCGACAGCGCCAAGCAGCACGGCATCGGATGCGACGCAATCTGCAAGGGTTTCGTCGGTGAGCGACGAACCATATTTGTCAATGGAACAGCCGCCCATCAGGCGTTCTTGAAAATCGAAGGTGTGCTTGTATTTGCTGGCGACGGTTTCCAGCACGCGCACGGCTTCGCCGACTACTTCGGGTCCAATGCCGTCGCCGGGGAGGAGGGTGATTTTGAAGTTCATATAATTCCATTCCGTAGGGGCATAGCGGCGCTGTGCCCCTACAATTTATTAATGCGCCACCATCAACCCGTATTCCACTGAATCCGCCAGCGCACGCCATGAGGCTTCGATAATATTCGTGCCAGCGCCGACGGTACTCCAGCGGGAGGTGGAATTGCGCGTGTCGATTAGCACGCGGGTGATGGCTTCGGTGCCATGATCCGAATCGAGAATGCGGACTTTGTAATCGGACAGCGTGAAGTTATTGATTTGCGGGTAATAATCCTTCAACGCTTTGCGTAAGGCAAGGTCGAGCGCATTGACGGGACCATTACCTTCGGCGGCGGTGTGCAGCACTTCACCTTGCACGCGCACTTTGACGGTTGCTTCAGCAAAGATGCCGCGTTTGTCACGATGCTCCACATTGACAAAAAAATCGATCAACTCAAATGGCGGTTTGTAACCATATTCCTGCCGTTTGAGCATGATGGCAACTGAGGCTTCGGCGGCTTCAAAGGAGAACCCACGCGATTCAAGTTCCTTGATCTCGTTGAGCACGGGTACAACTTCGGTGCCTTCCACTTCCACGCCGTGTTCTTCGGCTTTGCTGAGCAGGTTGCCGCGCCCTGATAAATCCGACACGACGACACGCATCTTGTTGCCGACGAGTTCAGGCTCCACATGCTGGTAGGACTGTGGCGAGCGTCGCATGGCTGCCACATGCACCCCGCCTTTGTGCGCAAAAGCGGACTTCCCCACAAAAGGCAAATGCTCATCAGGCGTGAGGTTGGCGACTTCTGCCACAAAATGAGACAGGTCATATAAGTGCTGGATGTTGCCCTTGGGCAGACATTGGTAACCCATTTTGAGTTCGAGGTTTGCCACCACCGAGCACAGGTTCACATTACCGCAGCGTTCCCCCACCCCGTTGATGGTTCCCTGCACTTGCACTGCGCCTGCACGCACGGCAGTCAGTGCATTGATGAGAGCCGTCTCTGAATCGTTATGCGGATGAATGCCAAACGGATGAGAAATCGCCTCTTTGACTCCGCCGATAATTGATCCTACATCCCAAGGCATGGAGCCACCGTTGGTATCACACAGTACAACCATCTCCGCGCCGCCGCGAATAGCAGCTTTCAGAGTTTCGAGCGCGTAAGACGAATCCGCTTTGTAACCGTCGAAGAAATGTTCGGCATCGTAAATGACGCGTTTGCCATTGGCTTTTAGGTAAGCAACCGAATCTTCGATGATACGCAGGTTGTCTTCATACGTGGTTTGCAGCACTTCGGTCACATGCAATGTCCATGTCTTGCCGAAGATGGTGCAGACGGGGGTTTGCGAATCGAGCAGGGCTTTGATGTTGGCATCGTCTTCGGGTCCGCCTTTGATGCGGCATGTGGAGCCGAATGCCGTGATGAGAGCATTCTTCCACTGCATGTCGCGGGCGCGCTCGAAGAACTCCACATCTTTAGGGTTCGAGCCGGGCCAGCCGCCTTCAATGAAGGATACGCCGAACTCATCTAATTTTTGCGCCACGCGGACTTTATCATTCGCCGAAAGATTGAAGCCTTCGGATTGTGTCCCATCACGCAGGGTGGTGTCGTATATCTGAATCTTTGTCATGCATTCTCTATCTGACGATGGACGATAGACCATATCGTCCATCGTCTGCGGTCTATGGTCGGCTTTCGTACGCCGCTATTTCCTTATCGAACCCCATGATATAGCCGAGTTCGTCCACGCCGTTGAGCAGGCAGGTTTTATTGAACGGGTCG
>VGOX01000141.1 GCA_016875755.1 Chloroflexota bacterium | reverse complement strand
GTTGCCGAAACAAAACAGATCCCACCCATGTCCCTTCTGGTGACAAAGCGCGCTCATGAACTCAACCTCAGTGGCTCCTGGGCTTGAGAGACTCTCCCCCCCCGAATTTTTGAGAGGATACGGAAGGTCGGTCTATTTGGGGTGATATAATTTTAGTATTCTGCTCTGAAGGAGACTTATCTTGGCTGACCTTCGTGTTTCGAAATATGCAAAAATTTTGGTGGAACATTCCGCCCGTGTAAAATCTGGCGATCGCATTCTTTTGGAGGGGACAACCGCTGCCGAACCCCTGTTACGCGAGTTATACATTCAAATTTTGGAAAAAGGCGGTCAACCGCATCTGATGCTGGCTCTGCCCGGCACCATGCCGTTCAGTCAGGACGAAATGTACCTGACCTATGCCAGCGATGCGCAGTTGGATTTTGTGCCGACCTTCTACAAATTGGCGTATGAGCAATTCGAGGGGCGTGTCCGCATTCACTCGGCGACAAACACCAAAGGGACAACGAATATCGACCCTGCCAAATCGCAGCGGCGCAGTAAGGCGCTTTCTGCAATCACGGAAGCGCAATTCCGCCGCGGTGCAGATGGCTCCTTCAAATGGGTTACAACCCTCTTCCCCACCGACGGCTATGCACAGGACGCCAATATGAGCCTGCGCGAATACGAAGATTTTGTCTTCGGCGCAGTTCATGCCAATGAAGAAGACCCGATTGCTTTTTGGAACAGCGTGAAGGAAAAGCAGCAATCGGCTGTTGATTTTATGAAAGGCAAAAATCAGGTCATCCTGCGCGGACCAAACGTGGACTTGACGCTCTCGGTCAAGGGGCGCACGTTCATGAATTCGTATGGCACGCACAACATGCCCGATGGTGAAATTTATACGGGTCCCGTCGAAGACTCGGTCAATGGCTGGGTGAAGTTCACCTACCCTGCCAATTACGGCGGCACCAGTGTGGAAGGCGCAGAATTGACCTTCTCGAACGGACGTGTCACCGCCGCCAAAGCCGATAAGAATCAGGAATTCCTGCTCAAGACCCTTGAAAGCGATGACGGTTCGCGCTTCCTCGGCGAGTTTGCCATAGGCACCAATTTCGACATCCAGCAATTCACGGGCAACATCCTATTCGATGAGAAGATCGGCGGCTCGTTCCACACGGCGCTCGGCGCAGGCTACCCGGAGACGGGTTCCAAGAACAAGAGCGCGATCCACTGGGACATGATCTGCGATATGCGCAAAGAATCAGAGATCCTTGTAGACGGGGAATTGTTCTATAAAGATGGGCAGTTTGTGTTTGAAAAATAGTTACAGGTTTGAAAGTTAAAAAGGTGAAGGTTGAGGGAATTTCCTCAACCTTCACCTTTTTTAACTGTGCAATCTGTCGAATCTGCAGCTTGTCTTTTTATTCATCCCCGAAGGAAATGCCGATATTTCGAGCGGTGATGACTGAATCCCCGTTGACATTTACCCGCTTGGGGACGGCTGTCGCTTCTTTCAACGGGAGGTCTGTGATCTCGCCGCATTGCAACGCCACCATGCGGTCGAATCCGTTGCGCGCCGCAAGACGTACTGCCGCAGCACCATAGCGAGTGGCAAGCCAGCGGTCAAATGCGGTGGGGGTCCCGCCTCGCTGGAGATGACCAAGTACGGTCACGCGTGATTCGTAGCCTTGAGCTTCAATATATTCTGCCACTACCTGCCCAATTCCACCCAGCCGCGGCACATACACCTCATCCCCCTTGCGTGAATAGACCTGCCCGCCTCCCTGCGGCTTCGCCCCTTCTGAGACAGCCAGAATGCTGAACTTTCGTCCCTTTTCTGCACGCTCATGGATCGTCTTCATTATATTTTCGAATTTGAATGGAATTTCAGGTATCAGGATCACATCTGCCCCGCCTGAGACGCCTGCATTCAATGTGATAAAACCCGCGTCACGCCCCATTAACTCGATGACCATCGCACGGTGATGAGACTCCGCTGTGGTATGCAGACGGTCCAATGCTTCGGTGGCAATGTTCAAAGCCGTATCAAAACCGAAGGTAATTTCTGTACCGCCAATATCATTGTCAATGGTCTTCGGCACGCCAATGATCGGAACGCCTTTCTTCGCCAGTTCATGCGCGATATGAAGTGTGCCATCGCCGCCCAACACAAGCAGGGCATCCATTTTCTGCTTCTCGATGCCTTTCACGATCTCATCTGAAACATCAATGGTCACTTCCACGCCATCGCGAATCACCTTGCGGGCATACGGGTTTCCGCGATTCGCCGCACCGAGGATCGTCCCGCCGCGCGGGAGGATGCCGCGCACTTCCTCCCTCCCCAACGGGATGATGCCATCCTCTTCGAGAAAACCATCATATCCATTTCGAATCCCCAACACTTCACAACCATATTCATTGATCGCCGTCTTCACTGCCGCGCGAATGACCGCATTTAACCCGGGGGCATCGCCGCCGCCTGTAAGAATTCCTATACGTTTCATGATGTTACTCCTCAATGTGAAAATACATTCTTATGATAACCCATTCGTGCTGTGCGCGCAAAAAATCCATTTCTTGCAAATCACCCCCATCCCCCATATAATGTGAGCGATGCAAACACAACCCCAACCTTCAAAACTCGAAACCATCCTTGGCTGGTTTATCCCCATCGCCGCGCTGCTTGCAGTCGGCGCATGGTTCTATATTGCCTCCGAAGGCGCGCTCGGCAAACTGGACGCCATCGGCTACGCCGTCTGTCACCGCATTGACGAACGTTCCTTCCAGATCGGCGACCGCCAACTTCCGTTATGCGCGCGCTGTACGGGCGAATTCTACGCAGCAGGCGTAGCACTTCTCTTTCAAGCCATCGTTAGTGGAAGAAAAAGCAAACTTCCCTCACGCGGCGTACTTGCCGTGCTTGTAGTATTCTTTCTCGCCTTCGGCATCGATGGAACAAATTCCTACGTCTATCTCCTCAAGTCGACTTCAGCAGGAGCGCTTGACCACATCCCCAACCTATACACCCCCAACAACATCCTGCGCCTCTTTACAGGCAGCGGCATGGGCATTGCACTCGGAGCAGTTCTCTTCCCAGTTGTCAACCAAACCCTTTGGCGCACACTCGACGACCGCCCCGCACTCGAATGGAAATCGCTTGGTACATTGGTCGCGATCATCGCCGCCATCAACCTGCTCATCCTCACCGACAGCCCCATCATCCTCTACCCCATCGCCTACATCAGCGCACTTGGGACATTATCCCTATTAGTAACCGTATTCATGATCCTCTGGATCATCATTATGAAGCAGGATAACGCCTTCGAGAGTCCGCGCCAACTCTGGCTTGCATTCGCCTCAGGCCTGACCTTAGCACTGCTCCTCGTCTTGAGCATTGACCTACTCCGGCTGCAATTCACAGGCACATGGAACGGCTTCCCCGGACTAACCGGGTAGAACACCATAAAAAATAAGGAGAAGAAATGGAACTCTTACTCGGCGTATTTTCTGCATTTGGTCTATCTGCCAGTGCAGGCTTGAATGCGTATATTCCGCTCTTGGTGGTTGGCACGATCGCACACTACTTCCCCAACACCCTCAACCTTGCCCAACCCTTCGACCTGCTCGCCAACCCCTGGATCCTCATCCTGCTTGGCGTGCTCGTCATCATCGAAATGATCGCGGATAAAGTCCCCGCCGTCAACCACATCAACGACATCATCCAGACCTTCATCCGCCCTGCAGCAGGCGCGGTTGCTTTTGCCGCCAGCGCCAACGTCGTCACCGACATCAATCCCGTGCTGGCATTGGCATGCGGATTGCTGGTAGCGGGCAGCGTCCACACCGTGAAAGCAGCCGCGGTTCGTCCCGCCGTCACCGCGGCAACCGCAGGCGCAGGCACAACCCCCGCCTCCATCGTCGAAGACATCATCGCCTTCACCACCTCCATTCTGGCGATCATGCTGCCCATCATCATGGGCGTCATCCTCATTGTTGGCATATCCCTGCTGATTTGGTGGTGGTGGCGGCGCACAAACAAGGTTCAGGCGACCTGAGATCATTAACCAAGTTGTTAACATATATCCGTTAAATTTCTCGTTTATAATGCAGTTACACTGTTTTTAAGATCCATTATTAATCCACAAGGAGAGAGCTCATGTCCGAAATGCCTGTCACCCCGTCCACAGAAGAACCCAAGAAAACCAACACCGGTCTGATCATCGGTATTGTGGTGGTCGTCCTGCTCTGCTGCTGCTGCGCAGTGGTTGCTGGCGGCTGGTTCTTTGGCGACACCCTCGTCCAATCACTGGGAATGAACTGACCCCTGAAAAGCAGACGCAAAAAATCCTCCGTCATGACGGAGGATTTTTTGATTCAAAATATTGATCAAGTTCCTGCAAGCTATCATAAACCTTCTGCTTCGTTAAATCATCCAAGCCTAATTCATCCAATTCATCTTCATCCAACACAGTTCGCCGACCGTTTGCTGAAACCCACAAATCCAGCGCTAAATCCACATACGAAACATGACCATCTTCAATCACTGTGGGTTTGGTGATGTTACAGTACCAGCCCTTTAACGCGCCATCATCACGGTCATAAATCTCAAAGATGTTGTACCACTTGTCCGTATAAAAAGTTTCAACAAAGCGGTCATTGCGTTTCAGGACGATCTCTTGAAAAGGCGTATCATCACGATTGAAAAACGCCTCTACCGTAATTGAGTTTTCTTCGCGCTGTAATTCCACTCCATCGTATTGCCAGGTCACTTCGCCCGCCAGATTCTTTTTCAGGATTTTCATGACAGGCATTTTACCTGAACCTTCACCGTAATCACATCCCCAACCTTCGGTGCGTCTTTCATGTGGATGACAAGCCCGCCTCCCCCTTTGACTTGGAACTGGTCCTGCTTAATAAGCACATCCTCCACTGTGAGTTTAATCTCCTCTCCTCTGTCCACTCCAGCGGTTATCAACAATTGAAGTTTTGACCCTATCTCATGTCCACAATCCAAGTCAAAGACGCCAAATGCCGTCTTCACTTTTTTCACCGCAACCACTTCCCCTTCAATGACGTTTCCAATCCCAAGCAGTTTCGCCACAAACGCGGACTGTGGGTCTTTCCAAATTTCGCTCGGCATACCATCGCGGATGATGACACCGTCATGTAAAACTAAAATGCGGTCTGCGATGGTGAAGGCTTCTTCCTGGTCGTGGGTGACGTAGATGGCGGGAATTTTTGTTTTATGCAAGATACTACGTATTTCGTTAAGCAGGTCTTCTTTCAGCGACCTGTCCAATGCTCCAAGCGGTTCGTCGAACATCAGCAAACGCGGACTCGGCGCAAGCGCACGTGCCAGAGCCACACGCTGCTGTTCGCCGCCAGAGAGGTCGATAATACTGCGTGTTTCAAAGCTTGATAAGTTGATTTGCTCCAAAAGCAAAGTGACGCGTTGTTTAATTTCTTCGGCAGGGACGTTACGCATCTTCAAACCAAAGGCGATATTGTCGAAAACGTTCAGGTGAGGGAAAAGCCCGTAGTCTTGGAAGACCAAGCCAAAGTCGCGGAGGTGAGGCGGTGTCTGGGCGAGGTCAATGCCGTTTAGCAGAATCGCTCCACGTTCAGGATAATCCAATCCAGCGATCATCCTCAAAATGGTGCTTTTGCCGCTGCCCGATGCCCCAAGCAGACAGATCGTCTCCCCTTCTCCGACGGTGAAGGAAATATCGCGTAGGAGCGGCGTGCCTTCGTAGGATTTGACGATGTTGCGAAGTTCGAGCATTAGAATTCTCCGGCGTTGTTGAAGCGCAGTTTTTCGATGAGTAAAATATTGAGCGTGGTGAGCAGCATGAGGACGGTTGCCATTGCCATGGCTTGACCGTAGTTGAGCCCGCCCGGCTGCGAGAGGAAGCGTTGAATGGAAATCGGGATGGTCGGGTATTCAGGGCGGGTGATGAGCAAGGTTGCGCCGAATTCGCCAAGCGAGACGGTGAAGGCAAAGGTGGCGGCGCTAAGCGTTGCACGTGCGAGAATGGGAAAATCCACAGTTTGCCAAACGCGGATTGGTGATGCGCCTAGAGTGGAGGCGGCTTGGCGAAGTCTTTCGGGGATAGATGCAAGTGCGGGTTGCAGTGTGCGAATCACAAAGGGAAGTGCAATGAGTGTATGCGCAATGGGAATGAAAAATGGAGATGCGATGAGCCGCCCGAAGGAAAGGATGAAGCCGAGTCCCATCATCACAGCGGAGGCACCGAGCGGAAGCATGAGGAAGGGGTCGAGAAATTTTTCGAGGCGCGTTGGTTTTGCAAGAGCATAGGCGGCGGGGTAGCCGAGGGCAAGTGAGAGTATGACCGTTAT
>VGOX01000140.1 GCA_016875755.1 Chloroflexota bacterium | reverse complement strand
TTTCGTGTTTTTTCTGAACATGGACTGAGTATATTAATTTTTTGCGGTTTTGACGAGGGTTCTACCCTTTTTGCAGTCGAGTCAATAATAGGTCTTGGAATTTTTTATGTCTCAAATTCAAATTCGCCCAACCATCGCCACAGATTTGCTCCGCCTGATGGCATTCGACCATTCGGCGACGAGCGAATCCGTTTGGCAATTGGAACTTCGTCGTGAAACGGGGCAGGTTAATGCGGTCTTTCGTGAAGTGCGACTGCCTCGTTCCATTAGTGTGACGTACCCGCATAATCAGTATGCACTTGCTGATGATTGGGTAAATCGTTCCATGATGTACACAGCACTGGTCGGCAAAGATCCTGCGGGGTATATCAGTTTAAGTGAGCGCGGCGCGGCTTCTGTAGCATGGGTTGTCGACCTGGTTGTGGATGCGCCACAGCGCCGCCGCGGCGTAGGCAGCGCCCTGTTGGCGGCTGGTCAGGCCTGGGCGGAGTCGCGATCGCATCGTCGTCTAATCCTAGAGTTGCAGTCGAAGAATCTTCCTGCCATCCACCTTGCCCAGAAGTTTGGGTATGAGTTCTGCGGGTATAATGACCAATATTACATCAATCAGGACGTCGCCCTGTTTTTTGCGAAAGTATATAAGTAAAAGCGGCAGATACTTTTATCGGAAGGGTAGTGCATGATTAACGGTTGGTCGGAAACATTTCTGGCGGGGACCCAGACGCTCAACCAGATACTGACGGCGGGGATTGCCATTACAGCGTTTTCGCTGTTCCTGTACGCGCTTTCTTTTAACTTGCGAGACAGGGTGGCGCGCTCGTTCGCCATTATTTTGCTCTGTGTTGTCATCGTATTCACCGCCGAAGCCTTACAGGATAAAACGGTAACGATCCAAACACTGGATCTGTTATTGCGCCTGCAATGGCTCGGCATTGTTTTTCTTCCCCCTGCCTACTTACATCTTTCAGATGCCCTGCTGGTTACCGCGGGCCGCCCCTCGCGCGGACGCAGGCGTTTTGCCGTGCGCGCCATGTATGCAGTTTCGGCGGTCTTTTTAGCCTTGCTTATAAATGGCGTTTTGTTGGGAGACCTCATCCCAGACGGGAAACCCGCGCCTTATCTCCTGCGCACAGTATGGACTGAACTTTTCACCTTTTATTACATTGCCCTCATGATCTGGGCGGGGATTAACTTCACCCGTGCCTATAGCCTGATGTTAACACGCTCGGGCCGCCGCCGCATGCTCTACCTGATGGCTGGTGCCACAGCCCCTGCGCTTGGTTCCTACCCGTATCTTTTATTTGGATACAACCTTGCCGCGCAGCACCAATATCTCTTTTGGAGTGCCGCCACTATCATTAATGTGTTGGTCGGGGTTCTGGTGATTTTGATGGCGTATGCGGTTGCTTTCTTCGGCGTCTCCTGGCCAGACCGTGTGATCAAGAGCCGCCTTGTCAAATGGATCATGCGCGGACCTGTCACAGCATCCGCTGCGCTGGCGTTGATGACGATCGTCCGGCGTGGCGGGGAACTGCTTGGCACGCCCTATAACGCCTTTGTTCCTTTCACCATGGTTGCAACCGTCCTATTAATGGAACATGCCATTACCTTTGCAGCGCCTCTTTGGGAACGTGTGTTTTTCTTCGGACGTGACCGTAAAGAACTGGAACTTCTTCAAAATATCGAAGAGCGTTTGCTTACCCAAAGCGATCTTCAGCAATTTCTTGAGGCTGTGCTTGCCGCTGTGCGTGACCATTTACAGTCACCTGCTGCGTTTGTGGCCGCATTGGATGATGAAACTCTCTCACCCATTGTTGTGGCGGGCAATCGCGCCATGCTCGATCAGGAAAGCCTGACGGAAGCGCTTGGGCAGGTCAATGGCGGAGAACGGCGCGAATTTCTCTGGGGCGATTTCTGGGTGTTGCCTCTGTATCGCCGCCGTCGTGCAGACATGGATCGTGACGAATTGCCGCCCCTGATGGGTTTACTCGGTGTTGCGCGGCTTAATCAACAAACCATGGAACGCGAACAGCGCGACTCGCTGTGGCTCCTGGCAGACCGTGCAGCCATTGCGCTGGAAGATCGCCAGCTTCAATTAAATGTATTCCAATCCCTTGCAGATTTGCAGCCGCAGGTCGAACTCATCCAACGCATGCGTGCTGCGGGGCGTTACGACTCGCGCGCCAGTCTGTTGAATGAACCGCTCCCCGAAGAAGCAGACCTTGCCAATTGGGTCAAGGATGCGCTGACGCATTATTGGGGCGGACCCAAATTTCTCAACAACCCGCTGACCAAATTGCAGGTGGTGCGGGAACTTGCCGAGCAGGATGACGGAAACGTGTCCAATGCGTTGCGTGCTCTGCTGCGCCGCGCTGTGGATCAGGTCAAACCAAAGGGCGAACGTAAGTTCACAACCGAGTGGATACTGTACAATATCCTTGAAATGAAATTCATCGAGGGGCGCAAGGTGCGTGATGTGGCGGCGCGGCTGGCCATGTCTGAAGCGGACTTGTATCGAAAACAGCGTGTGGCAGTGGAAGCGGTTGCCAAAGCCATCCTTGAAATGGAAGTCAATCAACTCGATCAATAAAGGTGAACGTCACCTTGAATTAAAAATGCGTTGGAAGAAGGAGCACGTTATGGATGGCGTAAAGGAAAAAAGGGATAATCCCATGCCTGTGATTGATGACGGTTGGTGGGCGTCTGTATTGGCAGAGGAGAGCCGTTCGTCGGCGGCACCAACCCGTCTGGTGGGGAACAAGCCCGAGGAAAGGGAGGAAGCGAAAGGTCTATCCTCGGAGCAGAAGATCGTCGTCAATTGGCATGAGGTCAAAGATCTGTATCTTGGAGACAAGATCATCGATCTGACGGTAACGGGCCATAACCGCGGCGGCTTGCTGGTGGAGGGCAATGGGCTGTTTGGTTTTGTTCCGTTTTCGCATTTGGTGGACCTGGCAGGCAAGCCCGAAAACTCAAGCCGCGACCATAAACTGGAAGCCTATATGGGGCGCTCTCTGCGTTTGAAAGTGATCGAATGTGTGCCTGAAGATGGGCGCGTGGTCTTTTCAGAACGCGCCGCGCAAACCGAGCCAGGCAAACGCGCCGAACTTTTCCATTCACTGCATTCCGGTCAAAAGGCGCATGGTGTGGTGACAAACATCACCGACTTTGGTGTGTTCGTTGACCTCGGCGGCGTGGAAGGTTTGATCCATATTTCCGAGCTATCATGGGGGCGTGTTACCCATCCTTCGCAATTTGTGAAACTTGGCAGCACCATCGATGTGCAGGTGCTTGATCTTGCGCCAGAGCGTTGCCGCGTGGCGCTCAGTTTGAAACGCCTGTTGCCCAACCCGTGGTTGAATGCGGCGGCTGAATTCCCTGAAGGCTCCATCAAACCAGCCACCATCACCAGCGTGCTTTCCTACGGCGCTTTTGCGCGGTTGGATGAGGTCAGTGTGGAAGGTTTGATTCATGTTTCCGAAATTCCGCAAGCCGAAGGCAGACTTCTCAAAGAAGTTTTGCACGAAGGTGAATCCGTTCAGGTGCGTGTACTCCACCTGGATGCGGCACATCACCGCCTCGGTTTCAGTATGAGGCTCAACTAGATTTTAATGCAGCACTCTCCGCAACCCCGCCCACAATCATACGAGCATGAAGAACCCGCACAAGGTGACTGGCTCGAACGTCTCGCCCGCTTCAACACGCAATTCGGGCGCTTCCTGCGTGATGCTTTTGGCGTGGCATTCATTGCCTTCGCGCTTATGTCCGCGCTTGCCGCGTGGGGCTGGACGGAAGGTTTTCTGCTCACACCGTTGGCATTTTTTCTGCGCATCTGGTTTGGGTGGGGTGTGCTGCTCATCGCATGGGGGCTGGGATATTTTGGATACACACTCCTGCGCCGCGAACGCAGTACCATCTCATGGATGCAACTCATCGCCCTTGAAGTCGCCGCAATCTTAACCCTGGGCTTGTTCGCTGTCTTCGGAGGCAATGACCTCTTCCGCGCAGAAGCCGGCATGGACGGCGGCAGGCTTGGTTGGGGGCTTGTCACCCTTTTGTGGCAAGCCATGGGTGCTGTTCTCGGCTCGCTTGTGCTCTTTGTCGTGTGGCTGATTGCTGTCGCAACTGGGTTTGGCTTTTGGGAAAAGCTGGAAGGATGGCTTTTGAAATTCGCTGGCGAAGAGATGCCTGTGGTTGTTTCCATGCCCGTGTCAGAAGCTGTGGCAGTCGAAGAAGATACACCTGCCAAACCTGCTGTTCCAAAAAAGAAAGCGCCTGCCCTGCCGCCCGAGTTTCGCACTCAATTGAAATCTTCCACGAAAAAGGAAGAGAAACCCGTCAAACCACTCCCGCGTGGAGATGACCTACCGCCGTTGAGCATTCTGCTTGGTGACAATGCCACCCGCACCGACGAACGCACCATCAACCAGACCGCAGGTCTGATCATGAAAACCCTCTCCGAGTTTGGTATTCCCGCTTCTGTGATCGGCTATCGTGTCGGTCCGTCAGTGACGCAGTTTGCCATCCAACCTGGTTTCATCAAAAGACCCGGCACCGATGACGTGGATGCCCAACAGATGAAAGTCCGTGTGGCGCAGATCGCCGCACTGGAAAAAGATCTCACGCTCGCCCTCTCAGCTCAACGTCTGCGTATTGAAGCGCCCGTGCCGGGTAAGCCGTATGTAGGTATCGAGGTTCCCAATTCGCAAAGCACCGTTGTCCGCATGAAGGGATTGCTTGAATCAGAAACCTTCAATAAAGTAGGCGCACCGCTTGCCATCGGCTTGGGGCGCGACGTTTCAGGTAACCCGCTCGTTGCCGACTTGGCACGCATGCCGCACCTTCTAATTGCAGGTTCCACGGGGTCTGGTAAATCAGTATGTATCACATCCATTGCGGCTTGTCTTGCGATGAACAACACGCCCGAAGAACTGCGCATGGTGATGATCGACTCGAAAATGGTTGAGTTGATCCGCTTCAATGGCTTGCCGCATTTGTTCGGAAAAGTGGAAACCAACCTCAACCGCATTCTCGGCGTGCTGCGTTGGGTGGTGGTGGAAATGGAACACCGCTACCGTTTGCTTGAATCTGCCCATGCGCGTGATTTGAACTCCTACAACAAGAAGCTTTCACGCAAAGCGGATGCACAACCTCTGCCGCGCATCGTCGTCCTTATTGACGAACTCGCCGACCTGATGATGTCGGCCCCAGACCAGACCGAGCACAACCTCGTCCGTCTTGCACAGATGGCTCGTGCCACAGGCATTCATCTCGTAGTTGCTACACAACGCCCCTCCACCGATGTGGTCACGGGTCTTATCAAGGCCAACTTCCCTGCACGCCTTGCCTTTGCCGTGGCTTCTGGCATCGATAGCCGCGTCATTCTCGATTACACCGGTGCTGAGTCCCTACTCGGGCGCGGCGATATGCTCTTCCTCAACCCTGAGGTGGGCAACCCTGTCCGCGCACAGGGTGTCTTGATCACCGATATGGAGATCGAGCGCATTATTTCCCACTGGCAGAAGAACAGCGGTTCCTCTGTGATCGAAGTACCGCCATGGGAAAAACTCTTGCAGGAACCTGACGAAAACGAAGATGACGGTTTGGTGGAGCAGGCGATTTCGATTGTTCGCCATCAACAACGCGCTTCCGCATCCATGCTTCAACGCCGTCTGCGGATCGGGTATCCGCGTGCTGCGCGTCTGCTCGACCAGCTGGAAGAGATGGGGGTTGTCGGACCCTCTCAAGGCGGCGGCAAGGAGCGCGATGTCCTTGTAAGTGAAGATGACATAAAGGGCGAGGAGAAATCCGAGTAACCATGCAGCCAAAGCCAACCTTTACCGACAGATTGCGCGTACTTTTTAAGGGTATTCTGGATGCCATTGGCACCTTTCTTAATGGGCTTGGACTAACCCCGAACTCCATCACCCTGCTTGGCTTGGCTGGCACAACATATGGCGCATACCTCCTCTCGCAGGGACGGATGACCGCAGGCGCATTCGTCCTGCTTGCATTCGTCCTCGTGGATGCTTTCGATGGAACGATGGCGCGCTTGCGCGGCG
This sequence comes from Chloroflexota bacterium, assembly GCA_016875755.1. GTDB lineage: Bacteria > Chloroflexota > Anaerolineae > Anaerolineales > Villigracilaceae > Villigracilis. The sequence goes on along the minus strand of VGOX01000140.1, from coordinate 299 downwards.
AACCCAGTGCTTTCGGCGGCTTCGTCGATTCGGTCAGTGACCGCTACTCCGAACTCGTCACCTTCGGCGGCCTGCTCTATTTTTTTCTCTCTCATGATGATGCCATTGGCGCAATGATGACCTTCGCTGCGGCATCTGGCTCTGTGTTGGTTTCGTATGTCAAAGCACGCGCTGAAGGGCTTGGCTTTACCGCAAAGGTCGGTATACTCACGCGTGTGGAGCGTTATATTGTTTTGATTCCCCTGCTGGTTTTCAATCAACCCTTTATCGCTGTTCTCGTCATCGCCGCGCTTGGGAAC
>VGOX01000139.1 GCA_016875755.1 Chloroflexota bacterium | reverse complement strand
CGGCACAAAATATCGGGCGGAAGATTTGATCCCATTAAGTTTGGATGTGATGACGGTATAGCCCTGCCCGTGGCGGCATTCGTATTCGTCGAGTTTGGTGCGGGTGGGCATCCACGAAGGAGACCAATATTTGCCGCTTTTGTTATCGCGTAGATAGAGGTAGCGACCGCCCATGTCGAGTGGGGAGTTGTTGTAGCGATAACGGGTGAGGCGGCGCAGACGGGCATCCTTGTAAAAGGAGTAGCCGCCCGCCGTGTTTGAGATCAACCCGAAGTAGGCTTCGCTGCCGAGGTAATTGATCCATGGCATGGGGGTGTCTGGCTGTGTGATTACATACTCTCTTGCGTTGTCGTCGAAATGTCCGAATTTCATAATGATTTCCTTTTTCTGATTCGCGGTGGTCTCGATACGCGCGGAAAGAGCATCCGCGCTACTCGACCACCGATAATTATTTACTCACTTTTTGCAAAGGGCGACCCTTTCTTATCGTTTGGCATCAAAAAAAAACCCTGACGGGTCGCCCCTACATGATTATTTACATTCCAAAATCTCAGGCACGCTTTCACCATATTCCAATCCATATCCGAACGGGAAGAGTGGGGCGTCGCAGCCGGTTTTATCTTGTGAGTTATAGATATTGATGGGCAATTGTTCGTGTGTGCGGGGCCAGGAATACGATAGCTTTCCGGTGAACGGAAAATCATTGAATAACACATCGGCAATTCCGCTTCCTTCGGTGCCTGGAAGCCAAGCCGCTACCCAAGCCTCAGCTAGTGGAAGTTCGTCCGTGATGATACGCGGGCGACCCGTTAGCAAAATGACCACCACGGCTTTACTTTGTTTTCTTGCTTCGTTCAATAATTTCACTTCGGCATTTGTGAGCGAAATGTCGGCAGCATCACCCACGCCTTCGGCATAGGGATTTTCCGCAAGGACAACCACGGTCACGTCTGCCACCAGTGGATTGCCGGCATCGTCGGTGAATTCGCTGAAATTGCCGTCACTGTTATATTCCACCCGGGCTGATTCGCTGACCGCTGCGCGGATGGCGCTGATAATGGTGGTGCCTTCATTGTGATTACCAACTTTGCCCTGCCATTCGAGCGTCCAGCCGCCTGATTGTAAGCCGAGGTCATTTGCTCCCTGACCTGCCACGAAGATGACCGGCGTTTCTTTGCTGAGCGGCAATACATCCTTTTCATTCTTGAGCAATACCAGAGACTCACGCACCGCTTGACGCGCCAATTCCAAATGCTCCTGTGAGCGGATCGTCGCTTGCAGCGAAGGATCAGGCATGGGGCGTTCGAACAAGCCCAAGCTGAATTTGACGCGTAAAATCCGGCGCACGGCTTCGTCGATGCGTTCCTCTGAAATGTCGCCGTTATCCACCGCTTTTTTCATGGTCTCAATAAAAGTGACGTAATCATATGGGACCATGTTCATGTCTACACCCGCGTTGACGGAAGTGACAATGGAGGCGTAGTAATCGTCTGGGTAGATTTGATCCATTGCCTGCCAATCGGAGACAATGAAACCGTTGAAGCCGAGTTCCACTTTGAGCACGTCGTTGAGCAGATATTCCTGCGCGTGCATCTTCAAACCTTTCCAACTGCTGAACGATGCCATTACGTTAAGCGCGCCGGCATCGACCGCGCTGATATAGGGTGGAAGATATCTTTCACGTAGAATATTCTCGGGCACTTGTATATTGCCCTGATCGAGTTTGTAATCTCCGGTGCTTGAAGAGTCCCAGATAGTAGCACCGTCGCCGATGTAATGCTTGGGTGTTGCAAGTGCAAAAATGGTCTGACCTTCAGAAACAAGGTCGCCCTCTTGAATGGTTTGCATGCCTTCGAGATAAGCCGTCCCCAAAGATGTGACCAAAGCCGTCTCTTCACCAAAACCTTCATATGTGCGCCCCCAACGCACATCTTGCACCACCGCGATCACCGGCGAGAAATTCCACGGAATACCGCTTGCAAGCATTTCTTCGGCAGTAGCGCGTCCAATGGCGTCTACCAATTCTGGGTTGTTCGCTGCGCCCAGCCCAATATTATGCGGGAAGATGGTTGCGTTTTGCAGGTTGCCATGCCCATGTATCGCATCTACACCGTAAATGAGGGGTATCTCCAGCCGAGTTGCCAGGGCTTCTTCTTGATAGCCTTCCACCATGGCATACCATTCTTGCGGAGTGTTCTTGGCAGGCGAGCCGCCGCCTCCACTTAAGATGGAGCCGATTGCATAGGTGGTAATATCACCGGCTTTGATGCTGCCCTTTTCTACCTGCGTCATCTGCCCGATCTTCTCTTCGAGGATCATGCGTTTTAGCAGGTCTTCCACCCGCACGTCAATAGGCTGACCTGGATCCGTGTATAGGACGGGAGAAGTATCTTCAGTAGCAATCGGTGCAATATCCTCAACGATAGGCGTGGCTGTAGACCCGCTGCATGCGGCGAGAATCAAAGAAAAAAGAAAGCCTGCCCTGAGCAGGGTCGAAGGGAAGAAAGAAAAGAATTTACACATCAATCAGACCTTTGACTTTTGACCATCAACCAATATCATCCCATCCCGCAATTCCAACACTTCATGCACATACTCATCCACCAGCGGGTCGTGCGAGACCATGAGCATGGTGATCTTATGTTCTTCCACCAACTCACGGAAGAACTTCAATAATTCGTGTGTGGTCTTGCTGTCCAGTTCGCCGGTGGGTTCATCGGCAAGGATCAATTTGGCATGGTTTGCCAGTGCGCGTGCAATTGCCACACGCTGTTGCTGCCCGCCAGACATTTCATAAGGGCGATGGTCTTTCCATTTACCCAAGCCGACGATCTCCAAACATTCCAAGGCGCGTTTATGCCGCGCTTCATACTCATCCCCTTTGATGCGCAAAAGCAGTTCTATGTTTTCGTATGCCGAAAGAGTTGGCAGCAATCCAAATGACTGAAAGACCAACCCGATATCATCGCGCCGCCACGCCGTCAGCGCATCGTCACTCATATCCATCAGGTCGTGCCCCAAGACATTTACCGTGCCTGAGGTGGGTTTATCCAACCCAGCCAGGCAATTTAACAGCGTCGTCTTGCCGCTGCCCGAACGTCCTTTCAGAGTCACGAACGTGCCGGTCTCCACTTGCAAATTAATTCCGCGCAAAGCAGGAATGCCCTCGGCGTGATTCTTCGAAGGATACACACGCCACAGATCTTTCGTTTCAATGACGGAACTCATCGCCCCAGCCTCTTTCTGATCTCAGCGCGGATGCGGCTCCATGCCTGATTCAACTTCGATGGACCTTGCACCGCTTCACTCTCTATTTCTGCCTGTTCGCTGACCATTGAGCTGTGATCAACACTTTGAGCATCGCCCTCCGGTTTGCGGATGAGAATACCCTCGGCAGTTGTTTCGATGATGACACGGCGTTTGATGTCGAATTCTTCAAGATATTCACGCGGAATTTGCAAGCGACCGGCTGAGTCCAGCACGGCCATCTCCACGAGATGATGTTCATCGCTATCTGCTTTTTGCACGCGGACGGTTTCACTTGCCAGTTTTCCGTCTCGCACGGCAACCACCCGGTCGACGTGTTTGGCAATGCCGGGATCGTGTGAAACGATCACCATCGTGAGTCCTAGGCGTTTGTTCAAGTCGCGTAGCAGATCATAGATCGTCTGCGCAGTGGATGAATCCAACTCACCGGTGGGTTCATCCGCAAGTAAGAGCATGGGGCTGTTCGCGAGTGCAATAGCAATTGCCACGCGCTGCTGTTCGCCGCCGGAGAGTTCTTCAAGCTTGTGCCCCATGCGTTCCTGGAGTTTTACAAGCTCAAGCAATTCCAACGCACGGGCACGAGTAGATGCGCCAACCTGCCCCGACAGCGTAAGCGGCAGTTCAACATTCTCCGCCGCTGTAAGATACGGAATGAGATTGCGTGCACCATGCTGCCAGATGAAGCCAACCTTATCGCGGCGATATTCATCGAGGGCGCGTTCGCTCAGGCTGCCAAGGTTTTGTTTGCCGACGTGTGCCCGTCCGCCGGTGGGACGGTCCAAACCGCCGAGCACGTTTAGCAGAGTCGATTTTCCGCTGCCGCTGGCGCCGACCACGCCGATCATCTCGCCTTCGCGTACAGAGACGTCTAAGCCTTGCAAGGCTTGCACCTCAACCGCTTCGCCGCCCTGCTGGTTGAGTTGGTAGATCTTTACGAGGTTTTCACATTGAATGAGAGGTTGTGTGTTCATAAGGTATGTTTCACGTCATTGCGAGGGCGCACTTGATCTTTGCCCGAAGCAATCTTTCGCTCAAAACATGGGATTGCTTCGTCGGGAAGAGCACCCTCCTCGCAATGACGAATCATGTCGTCTCTCCCAACTTGATCGCCTGGAATATCTTCATGCGGGTGAGCAATGCCGAGAGGGCATACAGCGCGACGAAGAACAACGCAGCGAACAGAATGTAGATCTGAATAATGGAGAGCCATGCAATTTCAATTTGGAAGGGCGGGTACTGCGACTGTGCGCTGGCGCCAATTTGCAGGAAAGGCACAAAGAGGCGGCTGGCGAACACGCCAAGCAACGTCCCAACGCCGATGCCGAGTAAGACCAAAAATGCCAGTTCTGCCGCCAGCAGGGATTTCATCTGCCCAATGGATAAGCCAATGGCGCGCAACATGCCCATCTCGATGAAGCGGCGACGGAAGGAGAAGAGCGCGTAGAGCAAAAATCCCAGCACAGTGAGCAATGCCGAAGCGACGAAACCCACTGAAAGCAGACCAAACAAGCCTTGCCGTTCAGGTCGACGCTGTTCGGCGCGGATATTCAACTCAGCCGACGACCACTCACGTACGATGGTGTTTAGCCCATTTGGGTTCAACTTGGCCTGGTCGGCTTGCTGGTCTAGCAAAATGCTGTAGCCGCGCACGGCATAAGTAATAGCTTCGGGGTCGGCATCACGCGAAGTGGCTAGCCAGACTTCATGCGGATACTCATTGCCTGCTCGCAGGAACAATTCTTCGAGATTGCCTACGACCATCGTGCCAGAGTCGGGGTACCAGGTGGGGAAGAGGTCGAAGGAGCCGACAATGGTGGCGTCCCACGTGATCGATTCACCGGCAATGCCTGTGGCAATGCCAAGTTTCATTTTGTCGCCAATTTTCAGTTTTTGTTTTTCGAGCAATTCATTCGACACCAAAATACCAGTCGGTTCAGCGGCGAGTTGATTCATTAATACGCCGAGTTGCTCTGTGGCGAAATCTCTCTGCCAATAGGCTGCGGCTGGGAAAGTTAATCGGTCGATTCCAAGGAAGGTGCCTTCAATGGAACCGGCTTTTCCAATGGCAGTGAAGTTGAACCGCCCCACACGAGAGGCAGCTTCCACACCGGGAATGCTGAGATGATCGTCTACGGGGTTAAAACTGTAGACCGGGTTCGGACTGTCTTCATTGAAGGTCGTGCCGAACTCGTAGAGATTCATATCTGCGCCGGTTTGGTAGCGCATTTGTTTGTCGAGTTGGCTATCCAGTGTCTTTGCCAGTGAGGCGGTGAAAGCAGATAAGCCCAATGTGAGTACAAGCAAGACCAGCGGCGCACTGTAAAAGGCAGGAGTCCGCTCGAGGTAGCGGGCTGCCATGAGCAAGCCAACGCTTTTGGTTGTGCGAAGCGTCCATGAGAGAAAAGCCATGAAGCGTGGAACAAGCCGGAGCGTGAAAAGAGCGACGGAGAAAATGCCCAAGGCTGGAACCAGCAATAGAAGCGGATTCTGTAACGGGTCGGGCAAAGCCTCCGATCCGCTTATTGCTTTTTTGCTTTGTTCCGATAATTGCCAGAAGCCATAAGCAGCGGGGACGAGCAGGAAGACATCGATATAAAATTTTTGCCACCATGGAATGCGGAAGGAACGCGCGCGCTCCTGTTTATAGGTGACGATGGTATTTTCTGCGGCGCTGAGTGTGGGCAGTAATACTTGAATGAGCAAAATGATGCCAATACCAAACAGACCATACCCCAGCACTTCGGGTGTGATGCTGACGCGCAACCCGCCGGCTGCACTGAAGTCTAGGAAGCTGCGTGCTTTACCGATGGAGTGTGTGATCCATACGCCCAAGCCGATACCGCCTGCAAGTGCCACAATGCCGAGCAAAACGCCCTGCATCAGCGACATGCCAATGACCTGCGCTGCACTTGCGCCGCGACTGCGCAGAATTGCCATCTCGCCGCGCTGCTGACCAACGAACAGACCTGCGACCAAGCCGATGAACGAAAGGATCAGGCTGAGGATGGGTACGCTAAATGCGAAAAGTAAATAGGTGAGGGTCGGTGCGTTCTGTTGATACCGGTCGAGTGCTTCGAGCGGAGAAGCGACGAGCACTGTTTTGT
>VGOX01000138.1 GCA_016875755.1 Chloroflexota bacterium | reverse complement strand
TCCCCCTTTAGTCGATTGTTTTCATCCCGCAGGCGTTGATTCTCCACTCGCAACTCTCGCACCTCGCGGCTTAGTTGTTCCACTACATTCAATAGCCGCTTCACTAATTCGCGAGCGTTCTCTTCCTGGATTGCGTTCAGTTCAATATCGTCAAACATGCTGGCGTTAGTTTACCCGTTTATCTTTGTTCCGGGTGTTTTCAATTATTTACTGCTCTTCCCACGATTTATTGAGAGGATACGTTGTTTGGGGTGAACTTAACCGCATTACGCACAATATGATGAAATAACTTCCTCAATAAATGAAGGTCTGCTTTGACATGCGGCAGGGAGGGAAGTTCAACGTGTAGGAATTGTTCCCGCTCTTTGACCGTGCTGGACTGATCCAGGCACACTTCCTGAAGGACATGCCCCAATTCCGCGGCTTGCAGGTGCGGCTTGAGCGAACGCGCATCGATCTGGGCGATGTCGAACATCGAGTCCATGACCTCATGCAGGCGCATCGTTCCCTCATGGATGCGTTTCATCATCCCCTTCAAGTTTGTATCCAGTTTTTGGTCATCCATCAACATCTCGGCATAGCCTTTGATGACAGTGAGCGGTGTGCGGAGTTCGTGCGAAGCAATGCTGATGAAATCGGACTTGGCGCGGTCGATCCGTTCCAGTTCCTGATTGTTCTTTTCCAATGCGCGGCGTGCCTGACGCATTTCCTGATTCAAACGCATGAGATTATCGACCAACCGCGCATTCTCCAAAGCGACGGCGGTTTGGTTGGCGTGAGCGCTCAATACCGAGAGATCTGTGTTGCTGTAGCGGTTGCCGCTTAATTTTGGTCCGAATGCCAGCAAGCCGATCCACTGTTTTTTTGCGAAGATGGGAATATATACTTCCGCGCGGAGTTGGTTGAACCAATCCCGCTCAAAGGGAGAAGCTGCCCGGAAGGTGGGGAGCAGGTCCAGGTCATAATGAAGAAGCGGACGTTGTTCCCGCATAAAATACGAGGCGAGCACTCCGTTCTCTTCCAATTCCACAGCGATCATTTGTCTTTCTTCGGGGCTGCGTGCCGAGCGGACCTTGTAGCGTTTGCTTCCATCTGCCTGACGTTCGGCATCCACCAAAAATAGGAAACCGCGTTCGATCTGCATGGCTTCGAGCATGATGCCGACAGCGATGCTGGCGAGACGGTCCATGTCGAGGATGTTGCTGATGCTTTCGCTGTAGCGATGCAGGGTCAGGCTGGCATCGTATTGGTCGCCGCCCATCCATTTGTTGATGGTGCGCGAGATCAAGCCAGCCAGCGGTGTGAACAAGATCGCCAATAACAGGGAGATGAATGCCCCCGCAAGAAGCGGATTGAAGTTTGGGTTTCTGCCGAACAAGGTTTGCAGGAGTAAAAATCCTGCCACATAGAAACCGACCACGGCAAGGATGACGGAAATATAGATCAAGCCGCGGCGCAGGATGTTTCGCAGATCAGGGACGTGATGCGTGCCAATCACATAGGCTGCGGTGACGGCAGTTAGAAAGCGGAACGGCTGGCCGTACAGAGAAATTCCTGCGAACAACAAAAAATCATTGACCAGCATGAAGGTGATCGGTGCCCACCAGTAATTCAGGCGGTTGCGTAATAACGGTTGGCGCGAATGTCGGCTGGCGTTTGCGAGAGTCAAAATAAAACCAATTGCAAGGATCAACCATCCCAGGGTTGCCCATTCCGGGCTGAGTCGGTTGCGAAAGAGCGCGAATTCCCCATTCGTCCAAACCATCTCTGGCAGGTCGAGTGAATTGGTGACCAGTAGTGAAAGCCCAATAATCCAGACCGCCCACAAAGCGCCCCATACCCACCAACTCTCGCGCTTCAAGAATAACTGCAAGGCGATCATCAACAACGCGGCAAGGGTCAATGCCGTGTACATTTGCATCTCTTGAAGCGCACCCGCATTCTCCGATGTCTGCCAGACCGCTTCCGTTACATTGACCACCATTGCCAAAAGGGAATATAGGATGATCAACCAGGTTGCAGCGGTGTGGCCTTCATCCCGTCGTTGAATTGAAAAGAAAATGACCGGCAGATAGAGTGCGCCGAGCAACAATAGAATAATGAATTGGATGAGCGATGTGTCCATGGATGTGCCTGAAATTTTACTCCGAAATTGTCCATATCGGTTATCATTAATGTATGTTGACCTCCCGCGCCTCCCGACTCAAATATAATTTTTCGCAGGATTTTTTTCGCCCCGACGGGCATGTCGTTTTTTCAGATTTGGCGTCTGCACGGACATTTGCGGCGCAAATAACAGCGCTTCGCGGCGACCCCGTACCTGCCACTGATATATATGCATTATCCCTGCTTGATGAGGCGTACCACATCCTCCTCAAGCATTTTTATAGCCGTTACACAGGCATGATGGGGCGCGCCATGGGAATGCTGCAATCGAACCTCGGTTCGAAGTATGACCTCACCCTGACCAGATTCACCGAGGAATTCCCTCCGCTTTCCGTCTTTCGCGGGGAGGTGACTGCTAGCGCCTACCTTGCGACGAAATCACCAGGCTTTGGCGATCTTGGCAGGGGCTTGCGCGCCGCCGCCGTGGACGAAATGATCCTGATCGATAACGCCAACAAAAACCCAGCCGCCAGCCGTTACAAAGACCTGTTCGATGACACGACCATGAGCGGGTCGGCATATAAAGAATTCGTTACCCATCTGGTGGGCTTCCTATCCAAACAGCCTGGTCTGGAAGGCGGACCATCTGGTTCTGGCGAGACGATCACAGATATTCTCACTGCGCCCATCAAAGCCTCGCCCGATTCGTTGGAAGGACAGTTGAAATTCGTCCTTGAAAAATGGGGCTACCTGCTCGGCGAAGAATTTTCCACCCGTATTTTGCGCGGCGTGGATTATTTACGCGAGGAGTACATCCGCAAGCAGGGACCGATCGATACTTTCAATCAGGATATCCCCGTTCCAACCTTCACGGGCTACGATTATGCTGAATACGAACGCTACAGTCCCGATCAGGATTGGATGCCGCGCCTCGTGCTCATGGCAAAGAACACCTACGTCTGGCTCGACCAGCTTTCGAAAAAATATCAACGCGAGATCAAAAATCTCAACGAAATTCCCGATGAAGAATTGGATTTGCTCGCCGCGCGCGGTTTTACAGGCTTGTGGCTCATTGGTCTTTGGGAGCGCAGCCGCGCTTCGCAGCGCATCAAACAACGCATGGGGCAGGAGGATGCGGTTGCGTCCGCGTACTCGCTGCACTCTTATGACATCGCCAATGACCTTGGCAGTTGGAATGCATTGGAAAACCTCCGCGCACGCGCATGGCAGCGCGGCATTCGTCTCTCTGCAGATATGGTTCCCAATCACATGGGCATCGATTCGCAATGGGTGAGCGAACACCCCGATTGGTTCCTTTCTTTGCCATTTTCGCCGTATCCCTCGTATTCCTTCCGCTCTGAAAATCTCGCGGATGATCTGCGTGTCGGCATTTATCTCGAAGATCATTACTACGACAAAACTGATGCCGCTGTCGTCTTTCAACGCCGCGACCTGCAAACAGGTGATTTACGCTACATCTATCACGGCAATGACGGCACCTCCTTCCCGTGGAACGATACCGCCCAACTTGATTACAGCAACCCTGTAGTGCGTGAAGCGGTCATTCAAGTCATTTTGCATGTGGCACGCAACTTCCCCGTCATCCGTTTTGATGCAGCGATGACGCTTGCCAAGAAACACATCCAACGTCTGTGGTTTCCTGAACCTGGCGCGGGCGGAGCAATTCCATCGCGTTCACAATTTGGCATGACCAAGGCCGAATTCGATGAAAAAATTCCCGTTGAGTTTTGGCGTGAAGTAGTGGACCGCGTTGCCGCCGAAGTGCCTGATACGCTTCTGCTTGCCGAAGCCTTCTGGATGATGGAAGGTTATTTTGTCCGCACACTGGGCATGCACCGCGTCTATAACTCCGCGTTCATGCACATGCTGCGCGACGAAGACAACGCCAAGTATCGCATGGCTATCAAGAACACGCTTGAGTTCGACCCGCAAATTCTCAAGCGTTACGTCAACTTCATGAACAACCCCGACGAGAAAACCGCCGTCGAGCAATTCGGCAAGGGCGATAAATATTTCGGCATCTGCACCGTGCTTTCCACCCTGCCTGGCTTGCCCATGTTCGGTCACGGACAGGTCGAAGGCTTCTCTGAAAAATACGGGATGGAATTCCGCCGCCCGAAATGGGAGGAGACACCCGATGAAGGGCTTATGCAAGCCCATGACTGGCGTATCTTCCCGCTTCTTCACCGCCGCAGCCTGTTTGCCGACGTGGAGAATTTCCTACTCTTCGATTTTTATCACGTCAGCGGCGGCGTGGACGAGAACGTCTTCGCCTATTCCAACCGCCTCAACGATGAGCGCGGACTGGTCATCTACCATAATGTTTTTGCAGACACCAAAGGCTGGATCAAAACCTCCAGCGCCGCATTAGAAAAAGGCTCTGGTAAATTTATACAACGAGATCTTGCTGAAGGCATCGGCTTGCCGAAGGTCGGCTATGTGATATTCAAAGATTACGCCACGCAGTTGGAATACATCCGCTCGTGTGCCGAGATCTGGGAAAAAGGCATGTACGTGGAACTCGGTGCCTACCAGTGTCACGCCTTTATGGACTTCCGTTTTGTGTACGAGGCAGAATGGAAAACCATCCACGATGGCTTGAATGGCGCAGGTGTGCCGTCCCTTCAGGCAGAGTGGAAGAAGTTGTTCGCTGTGGAAGAACCCGTGGTGGAAGAACAGCCCGCCAAAAAGAAACGCGCTGTCCGCAAGCCTGCAGTGAAAAAGGCGGCTGTCAAGGCAAAATCGACAAAGAAAGCCGTAGTGAAGAAAAAGACTGCGGCTGCACCCAAGGCGGTAAAGAAAATGTCCGCGCCAAAGGCGGCTGCAAAAAAGCCGACCAAGGCAAAAGCAAAGCCCGCATCCTCCGCTGTAAAAGAGAAAAAGACAAAGACGGTCAGCACGTCCAAAAAGACGGCAGCCTCAAAGAAGAAAACTATACCTGATAAAAAGCCCGCGACTAAAAAGAGAGTGGTGAAACCGTCGGTGAAGAAAACAGTGAGCAAGAAGAAGAGCAAGTAAAGTAAAGACACGGTCAGAGAGAAAGTCTCTGACCGTGTCTTTTTTCAGGAGAACTCATGACCCTCAAACTCTATATCATTACATTCCTCGCCTTCCTCGGCATCGACTCGCTTTGGCTGGGGCTGATCGCGCCAGCATTTTATCGCTCGCAGATCGGGCATCTCATGGCGGAGAATGCCAACTTCTCTGCGGTGGCGGCATTTTATTTGATCTATATTTTCGGGATGGTCTTCTTCGTGATCGAACCCGCCATGCGCGGAGGCTCGCTTAAGCAGGCTGCCCTGCGCGGCGCACTGTATGGATTTATCACTTATGCCACGTACGACCTGACCAATCACGCCACCTTACAAGACTGGCCCCTGCTCATGACCGTGGTGGATATGACATGGGGGACAGTCTTATGCGCGTCTGTGACGCTGGTCAGTGTTTTGGCGGGGAAAAAGTTCATTAAATAGAAGCAATTGTCGGCTGGATATGATGCGCGTAGTCAGATTTATGAGTACAGGATAATGTCATCCCTACAGATACCATACGATTTCATAATAATCTGACATTTGTCATTGACTCGCACTTTGAACGGTACTATACTCATTGCATACGAGGTGACGCCGTTATGAGCATCTTTTATGGAGATACCCACAGTAGTTAAACCAGACACGCGGAATATAACCGCGTGTCTTTTTTTATATTCAAACCAAAAGGAGACTTATGCCATGGACTACGGACTGATCGGCAAGCTCGAAAAAGCAAAACGCTACGCGGAGGATCGCAAGCGCTTTCGCTTCAATCAATTTGACCTGTCCTTTCATGGTGACAATAACGATCACCATGTTACCTACAATAACGGTGTTTTTACCTGTGATTGTGAATTTTTCCTGACCCATAGCCGCTGCGGACATTCGATGGCACTTGAGATCCTACTCAAGAATATGATCGCCGAAACAGTGGAAACATCCTAACAATTGAATACGATAGACCGCCTCCCGCGCAGCGGGGGGCGGTTTTGTTGTGCGCCCAGCATGGGCGTTGGCTAGAGGGTGAAAGACCCTTATGGAGGTTGATTGCACCAACCATTAGCGGAAGGCAAGGGCGTTGTCGCGAGGCAGGGTCTGGAGGAAGCCGGAAGCAAAACTGCGGTTTGAGGAATACGAAGCACGTAAGAGGCTATCCAAGTCGGGCGAGTTGGCAACAAGCAGCGAAGCCCAATGCAATCAAGGACTTGGGGAGTAAACGT
>VGOX01000137.1 GCA_016875755.1 Chloroflexota bacterium | reverse complement strand
TCACGTTACGCCACTCTCTGAGTTGCAGACCCGCATTTTGGAATTGCTTGGCTTGTCATCATCCATCTACTCTCAACTGGCAGAAAATTCATGAAAGTCAAAACCATTTCAGCGAATGGAAAGTAATAAATATGAAATATAAGATTTTTGCTCTTATTATTGCGACAATTTTGGGCTTATCTGCCGGAGTTTACTTTTTCCGTCCGCATACCTTCAGCGGGACGGTCATCCAGTCACCGGATACTGCCCATGATTTCACGCTCACCAGCGCGAATGGTGAGGTTTCACTCAGTGATTTTCGCGGCAAGGTGGTATTGATCTATTTCGGTTACATCTTTTGCCCAGATATTTGTCCCGCCACACTGGCGAATGTGGGGCAGGCACTGCGTGACATTGGCAGCAGCGCAGAGGATGTGCAACTCATTATGGTGTCACTCGACCCTGAGCGTGATACCCCCGAAAAACTGGCGGAGTACACGGCGCACTTCCACCCCTCTTTTATCGGTGTAACGGGTAAGCCCGAACAACTGGCAGAAGTGGCTTCGTTGTATGGCATTTTTTATCAGAAGACCGAAGGCAGTGCGGCAAGCGGGTATCTCATCGACCACACCGCCACATTAATGGTTGTAGACCGTGAAGGTTATTTGAAGTTGGTATTTCCATTCGGCGTGACCGTGCCCGAGATCGCCGATGATCTGAAGTACATGCTGAAGCAATAAGGAGGTGGACCTGTAACAGCATAGCAAATGCCCATTTCCACCCCGCATGTTGCGGCGCCGCGCGAAGCGGCAAATCACTACATCCAATTTTGAAGAGGAGAATGTATCATGGCAAAAAAAGATAAGGGAGACGATGATTTCCGCCCGACCGGCACGCTCGCTATTCTGGCAATTTTCATCATCACACTCATCGCGATCTGGACAACGATCTATATGATCCTTGTCGGACGTGGAGGCACATTATGAGCTCACAAAAATTACATGTTGATTCCTACGAGCGCGGCTGGATGATCTTTAGCGCCATCCTGCTCGTGGCATTTGCGGTGGCGGTCAGCGTGGCTGCCTTTGGTATGGGAATTCAGGTGCCTGCCCCCGAGCAGCGTGTGGACCCGCGCACGGTTGCCACCGACCCGAACAGCCCCTGGTCGAACCCCGGTTTGCGTGAAGTTGCGCCCGGCAAGTACGATGCCTATATTTTGGCGCGTGCCATTCCGCTCTGGGAATATCTGCCAAAGGAATTGACCGTTCCTGCCGGCTCCAGTGTTTCGTTCTATGTCACTTCGCCTGACGTACAACATGGGTTCATGATCCAGAACACCAACGCCAATTTCATGGTGATTCCCGGGCAGGTTTCCAAACTGACCGTCAAGTTCGACAAGCCCGGCACGTATAACTTTATCTGCACCGAATATTGCGGAAGCGGCCATGCCATTATGTATGGCGCGATCATCGTAACGCCGTAGTGCAAAGAGAGACATTATGAAACAATACCAAGTATCCGCTGTTGAAAAGAAATTTATTGGCTCGCACCTTTTGGTTGCCATCCTTGCGCTTGCGGTCGGTAGTTTGTTCGGACCTTTGCAAGCCTTCGAACATGCCGGCTGGGACTTATACCAATACCTCAAGCCGCTCATCAAGTCCTACTATCAGGGTCTCACCGTTCATGGCGTGTTGAACGCTCTGGTGTGGACAACCTTCTTCATCATGGGCTTCCTGACCTTCAATGTGATCTTTGGTCTCAAACGCCCGCTCAAGAACCTGACCTTGAACAAGGTTGGCTTTTGGATGATGGTTGTTGGTGTTGTCGCTGCGGCGATTCCGATTCTTGCGAATCAGGCGACCGTGCTCTTCACCTTCTACCCACCGCTTAAGGCAAACTGGGCGTTCTATGTCGGTTTGACATTGGTTGTGGTCGGCAGTTGGGTGGAAGGCTGGGGCTTCTTCCTCACCTACAAAGACTGGCGCAAGGACAATCCTAATGAACGCATGCCTTTCATTGCGTTCGGTTCACTCGTCACCACTTTGCTCTGGCAGATCTGTACCCTCGGCGTTGCGGTTGAAATTCTCACCATGCTGCTGCCGTGGTCGCTCGGCCTGATCGAACATGTCGACCCGCAACTCGCCCGTACTTACTTCTGGTTCACTGGTCACCCGTTGGTCTACTTCTGGTTGCTGCCTGCCTACATCTCGTGGTATGCCATGCTGCCCAAGCAGGCTGGCAACGGCAAGATGTTCAGCGACTCACTCGCCCGTCTCTCCTTCTGGCTCTTCCTTGTGCTCTCGACCCCCATCGGTATCCACCACCAATATGTGGACCCCGGCGTGCCCCCCACATGGAAGTTCCTGCACTCCATGTTCACCTTCGGCGTGTTCTTCCCCTCGTTGATGACCGCTTTCACCGTCATCGCATCCCTTGAACATGCGGGACGCAAACAAGGCGGCTCTGGTGTGTTTGCATGGATCGGCAAACTCAAGTGGAATGATCCCGCTGTGGCTTCACAGCTCCTTGCGGGACTGTTGTTCTTCTTCGGCGGTATCGGCGGTTTGGCGAATGCTTCCTACAACGTCAACCTTGTGTTGCACAACACCGCCTTCATCCCCGGCCACTTCCACCTGACCGTTGCCACCGCTGTCACTCTCAGCTTCATCGGCATTTCCTACTGGCTGGTTCCCTACCTGACCGGGCGCAAACTCTGGCAGCCAAAATGGGCGGTCATTCAGGCATGGATATGGTTCGTCGGCATGATCATCTTCTCCAACTCCATGCACGTCCTTGGTCTGCTCGGCGCTCCCCGCCGTGTACCGCTCGGTCTGGCTCCCTACGTGCCCGCCGAATGGAACAGCCGCCTCTTCCAGGTCGGCTTGGGCGGCGCGATTCTCTTCGTCAGCGGCGCGATCTACCTCATTGTGATGTACAAGACCGCCACCAATAAGGAACGCGTGGAAGAAGAAGTGGAAGTTCCCATTGCGGAACCCATGCAAGACCCCGCCAATGGACCCATCTGGCTCGACCGTTGGGCTCCCTGGATCTACGGCGCGCTGGCTCTGATCGTCATCATGTACGGACCGATCCTCTTCGACATGATCAAGAATATCGCCCTCACCTCCCCCGGCTTCCGGGTTTGGTAATCTGAAACGCGGGTGACGGTCTTCAGGCTGTCACCCGTTTGACCGCAGACCGTGGATGAAAGACCGCCAAATGGTCAGTCGTCCACGGTCTATCGTCCGCAATCTTTATTACTTGCCACTGCCTGATTATTGTTAGAATATGCGGAATTACCTGAAACAGCGTAATCATCCATGACCACATCCCCCGAAAAAAAACAACTGACCGACATCCTCTCCGAACGCAACCCCAGCGTGGATTGGAAAACCCGCCTCAATTCCCCCACCCGACGCCTGCTCGGGTTTCTGGAAAATATTTCCCTGCGTCTTGAAGCGCCCATCCAATGGCTCATCCACGACCCGCGTTTCAATCCGCTCTACCACACAGGCACAATTACCATCTTCCTGCTGGCAGTTATCCTCTTCACCGGCATCTACCTGACGATGTTCTACCCGTTCGGGTTCACGTTCTCGTATCAGGCGGTCGCAAATATCGAAGCGAATTTCACGGGGCGCATCATGCGTGCCATGCACCGCTACGCCTCCGACCTCGCTGTCATCTTCGCCCTGCTGCATGGATGGCGCACCTTCTTCCAAGACCGCTTCCGCGGACCGCGCTGGCTGGCATGGGTGACGGGCATTGGCATGGCAGTTGTCATTTGGTTCATCGGCATCACTGGTTACTGGTTGATCTGGGACGAACGTGCCGCCCTGCTCAACTAAAGCCTGTTGCAATTCCTCGGCAACTTCCGTGGCGGACAAACCTTCCTTGTAGATTATCTCGTTGGCGATGCGGCGGGCACGGGCTGGGTCTTCATGATGATCGTCATCGTACTGCACCTTGGGCTTTCTGCGCTGGTCGGCTACTTCCTCTGGCTGCATCTAAAACGCATGAGCCGCGCCAAATGGATGCCGCCCCGCTATTGGATGATCATCTCCATAGCTGTGTTATTCATTGCTGCTGCACTCTTCCCCATCGGCATGTTGCCTCCGCTCAACACCACGCAACTTCCTGCCGAAGCCCCTATTGACTTATTCTATTTATTCTATCTGCCCGCCTTCCTGCGCGGACCGCAAGCCCTGTTCTGGAGCATTCTGCTTTTCATCGTCGGTCTCGTCACCGCCCTGCCGTGGCTCATGCCGCGTGACAAAAAACTCGCGCCCATTAAAGTGGATCTGGCAAATTGCGACGGCTGCACCCTCTGCGAACGCGACTGTCCCTACCTCGCCATTCAAATGATTCCCCGCACCGATGGCGCCCGCCCCAAATTCCAAGCAGACATCGACCCGAGCCTGTGCGTCTCATGCGGCGTGTGCATCGGTTCCTGCCCCGACAACGCCCTGACCTTCGGCGACATTCCGCTCGACCCAATGTGGAAGACCACGCTCACCCAAGTGTCTGAGAAGAAAATTATCAAAGTCGTCTTCACCTGCGAACGCCATGCCATGCACGGAGTTGGCACGCACTTCAATGACCCGCACACTCACATTGTCCCGCTCACCTGCATTGCGATGGCGAATTCAAGCCTCGCGGCGCAGGCGCTCGAAGCTGGCGCAAGGGACGTGCAATTCATCGGCTGTCCGCCCGAAGATTGCGCCAACCGCGAAGGCAACGCCTGGATGGATGAGCGCATCAACGGCGAGCGGCTGCCCAAACTGAAACCCAACTTTTTTTCGCTGGTTCACACGGCCTGGGCTGCGCCAACTGATTTCGGTAGCGCGATCAAGTCACAGGTTAAGTCTGAAGCGAATGCGTTCAAGTTGAAACTGAATCCGAGTCACATCCGCTTCGTCATTCCGCTGCTCGGTGTGATGGCAGTCGTCACCGCGTTTCAAATCTGGCTGAGTGATAGACCCACGCCCTTCTATAATGCGGATACCGCTTCGCTCGCAATTCAGATGACGCACCACAGCGGATACGCCATGCAGGATGTCACACCTCCTGCGACCATTGAGCCTGATCTTGACCAGCCGATTCGTCTCACGCTGGAAGTGAACGGCGAGATGCTGCTGGATGAAACCTATGTAGCGACAAATAATCACATCAATCAGGGTGCACGCATTTTCGAGCAAGTCTTTTTGCCCGTTGGGGAACACCATGTGACCGTAAAAATGTTCGACCGTGCTGACCGCAGTTTTGAGCAAGTGCTATTCGATAAAACCATCATGCTCGAGCCGCAGCAGGCATTGACGATCAACTTTCGAGACATTCACATCCCAGACCCCAAAGCGGGTGAGCAGTTGTATTATGAAGCCGCCTCAGGGGTGAACGCGGGCTGCCGCATCTGCCACTCGCTGACGAAAGATGAACGCATCATCGGTCCTTCGTTCTACGGCATCGCAGACCGCGCTGCGGAGCGCATCCCCGGCATAACAGCGGAAGAATACCTGCGTCAGTCCATCATTGACCCGAATGCCTACATCGTGGAAGGCTACCCAGAAGGACAGATGATCCAAAACTTTGGCGATATATTGACGGAAGAACAGATCAACGATCTGATCGCATTCCTGATGACGTTGGAAGAGAAATAAACCATAGACAATGGACGATGGAAAACCACGGTCAATGGTCTGTGGTCAATCGTCAAATAAGAGGAACCTTGAAACGAATTACCTTTTTTACCTTGCTGATGGCGCTCGCCCTCACACTCACCGCCTGTTTTCCGCGCCGCACCCCTGCCCCGCTTGGCGCAGATGCCCCCGCCGACAATGTGCCGAGTATTATCAATGAATATGCACTCAATGCCGAAGACGCCACCGGGGAACGCTATGGCGGCTCACTCTTTATCACCGCTGGCAGCCAATCCAATGAATACAACCTTCAGTGGTTGGTTTCTGGCGATATTCAAGAAGGGGTTGGCACGTTGGAAGGCAACCAACTGACCTTTACCTGGCAAAGCATTGAAGGCACAGACCAATTCCTTTCCGGCAATGGCGTGTACACCGTAACGGTCAATGGCGAGCTGTACGGCGAACGCTTCATCGACGGTGTGGCAGAACCGGGGCAGGAAGCGGCATATCCCAACCCGAAATAGACGAGGATAGACCGCTGACGATTGACCGTTGACTTTGGTCTTTTGTCAGCGGTCTTTTTTGTTGAGTTGGGATGCCAGATGCGCAGCCTGAACTGCAAATGGGGGTACATTTTTCTTCTCAGTTCATCCTACATAATTTACATATCGTGAATAATAAGTGAGTCCTCTGCAAGAAGCCGTTCATTAATAGCCAAAACTTGGGCTGAAAACCAGCCGGGAGCGTAGCCAGCGCGCCGAAAAAACGAAAAAAGAAACCACGGCGGCGGGTGCTGCG
>VGOX01000136.1 GCA_016875755.1 Chloroflexota bacterium | reverse complement strand
CAAACTTGATTTCAGCGCATTGGACCTGAGCGATCTCAGTTCACAAGTACTTGGCATGGTCCAGCCGTTGCTTAGCCGCACTGGAACATTGCTCGGAACTGTTGCCGGCAGCGCCGCAAACTTTTTAGGCTGGCTGTTATTCGTCATCCTCGTCTCCTATTTTGTATTGGTGGAAAGCGGCGGTCTGCGAGATCGCCTTATCATCGTCGAAGTCCCCGGCTACACACACGATCTTGCCCGCCTGAGCCGTGAATTGGGACGCATCTGGAACGCATTCCTGCGCGGACAGATCATCCTGTTTTTCCTTGCGATCATTGTATACTCAACCGTCCTCAGTGTTCTGGGTATCCATTACGCCATTGGGCTGGCAGTTCTTGCCGGGTTTGCGCGTTTTGTTCCCTATGTTGGGCCTGCCATTAACTGGGCTTTGCTGGCTATTGTTGCCTACTTTCAGGCATTCAAACTATTTGACCTGCAGCCTTTCCAATACACTCTGCTGGTACTGCTGATCGCCCTTTTAATTGACCAGATATTCGATAACCTTGTGTCGCCGCGCATCCTCTCTGATGCGTTGAAAGTTCATCCAGCTGCCGTTTTGGTGGCCGCCATCATTGCCGCCAATTTATTTGGCCTTTTGGGAGTGGTCGTTGCCGCCCCCGTTCTCGCCACAGCAACCCTGTTTTGGAAATACACCATGCGTAAAATGCTGGATCTGGATCCCTGGCCTGAGGAAGAGATGCACAACCCGCCGCCTCCGCCTGGCTCGCGCTTTATCGTGCCGATCCGCCGCTTCTTCCGCGACTGGAAGCTGAAACTCAAAAAGGGAAAATAACCTCCCCGAGACATCTACCCAAACCAACTCAATCATCTATAGGAGAAAATAACATGAGCAATAACGAACCCAAGACTGGAACCATCGCCGAGACCGAAAATTTCCTCGCCTGGAAAGCTGAAGAACCTGATGGCGAAACCACCTATCACATTGAACTGAACAATGTCACCATTCATTTCTTCGAAGAAGAATGGACGGAATTCCTGCAACTCGTGCGCAATCTGGAAGGATAAACCGCCGCTTGCTCGCATCAAGTCTGGTACTGGGTGGCAATCACATCACTGCGGTGGTTGTCACCCAGCCTTATTCACCCATTCCGAATACCTCCCGCCCTGAAACGGAATCATCCACATGACAAGTTCGGTATTCGTCAGTATTCGTCTGGGAATTTTTAGTTTGTTCATAGGTCTGGCATCATCCCTTGTGGTGATGTCTAATTTTTTCAATGCCAGTTCCTATTCCTCCGTTGACCGTTTCCTCCTGGTTGCAGTGCCTGCCCTTGCGCTGGCGGTCTGCATATATGTAGTGCTTCCATATTTGGAAACATTATTTCTTCACGCCGCAACTTCAATAAAGATTAGATTTCTTGCGTTGACCGTATCCACGGCGCTGGTCGTTTTGCTTCCCATTTTCGACATTACCGATTTCGATTTTTACCCCGCTCTCATTTCCCTTTCTTTTGCAATTCTGGCATTGATGCTGCCTGCCGCCCCCTCTGTGCAAAAAAGCATGGACGATGGCATGCTCTTCCGCCTTGTAGGGCGCTGGCTATTTTCGACCATTCTGACATTCCTATTCATCGGCTTTTTGGATGATTTTTACACAGGTTTTCTTGAAATTCTCGGTCTGATATTGCTTTTGCAGGTGATGTTCAGCACATTGGGAGATCTGGTTCTCAAAAAGGCAATACAACTCTACCAAAAGAACCGTTTCGACGCTATCACCCTGTTCGTGCTATACCTGATCCTTTTTCTGTTCGCTGGCGCAGCCTTTATTTTCAATCAGACTTTCCCGCTCTTCCCGACAGAAAATTACACCCTGCATCCCAACTTGTTTTCATTCTTTTTCATTTCCAGCCTTGTGGTTTTACCGTGGCTGGCATGGCTTGATCTGCAAATGAAATCAACAGGCTTGGATGCAGCATTCAAGTCCACAAAATTCTATTTATTCATTGAACGGAATTTGCCCGGGCTTGTGCTTGCCTCCCTGTTTTTAGGAATTTACCTCTTGAACGCCTCTGTCATCAATCATCCACGCTTTGATGTAGACGATATCTACTTCGACGCTGATGGATTGAACTACCGTCTCCGCCTTACCACCGATACCTGGCGGGATTACTACTGGCGTTCGGTGCATCCCTTCATGATCCTTTTGCTCAAGCCACCCGTGGATTTGATCTCCTTTTTTCTCAAAGGCGACAAATTATTTGGTGTATATCTCTTTGTGGCAGGCGCTGGGGCGGCGTGTGTCTATCTCGCCTGGGCTTTTATAAAGGAAGGTACGAAAAATCCAGTATATGCTTCCCTGATTGCCGCGTTATTAGGGCTCTCCACCTCGCATCTTTTCTTTGGCTCATTCATTGAGTCGTATATCTTTTTGGCGGCGAGTTTACTCTTGTTCTACGTGCTGCTGATAAAAGACAAGCCGTTTCCCGCGCTGGTGATGGCAGGGCTTGCCGCCATTGGCATCACACACTCGAATTTCGCACAAAATGTAATCGCATTCTTCTCGGTGAAATTCAGCATAAAACAAACGATTCGCTTTGTTGCCACGGTTCTGGTCTTTTTGGTATTGCTGACCTTGTTGAATAACCTGCTCTACCCCGAAGCCCACCCGTTCTTCTTCATCCCCTCCACACTGCAGGCGGAGGAAGCAAACCTATATCCGTTGAATCGCCTGAGGATTCAGGGCATGGCGCGGGCATTCCTTTTGCACAATGTGATTGCACCAACTCCCATTTTGCACACGGGTGAAATTCCCTTTGTTCAATTCCGTTTTTTCAAACCTGAGATCGACAAGTTGAGCCAATACACAACTCCGTTGCAAAATTCCACCGTCAGTTTGTGGATGGGACTGGTGGCGTTGGCTGGATTTCTATTTATAAAAGACTACAAAAAAAACCTGCGCAATGGGTTTTACTATGCTTTGGCAGGCGGCATGATATTAAATGCAGGCTTACACCTTCGATATGGCAAGGAGCTATTTCTCTACTCTCCCAATTGGACATACGCTCTCGTCCTGCTGGTTGGAATGGCATGGCAGCCAGTCTCTGGAAAACGATGGTTCCAAATTGTACTGCTTGTACTCTTGAGCCTGGTCGCATTCAATAATCATCAATTGTTCCTGACCTTCATTGAAATTTTGATCCCCCAGATATAACAGTGTAGGAAATGCCTGGGCGTGGCATCAGGTATCGGCTGTGGTTGAGGCGATTTCCCTTCATTTATTCCCTATGGTAAACTCCTGACGCTATAGTTGAAAATGAATATTTCTTCCTTGAAATTCCCAGAAAAGCGGCTCATCTTCGCATGGCTGGCGGGCATTCCGCTCAGTTATTTTGCGCTTGCCTTTCTCGATGTTTTTTACACATCCTTTTTTGGCATCATTCTGCTGACGGTCATTGTTCACGTTCCCGCCAGTTTGTTCATGGCGTATTTGTTTGGCAGACTCCAACATGCCTTCAAAACCAAACCTGTGGATGCAGGCATTGCGTTGGTGTTGTTCGCGGCGTTGATGATTTTCCTGATCCATCTGACATCGCTGCTGGGGCGTTTCCCGCTCTTTTTTGACTCTGCCCTCCTGCGCCTCACCCCCGACCTTTTCATCTGGTTCGCCATCGGAGCAGTTCTCTCGCTGCCAGTTTTTCTGTGGCTGCATGCTCGCAGACAGGAATTGCATTCCACACGCCTGTATGCTTTTGTAGAAACTCACCTTGGCGGTATTCTGCTTGCAGCCATTTTCTTTTATGTGTATTTTCTGATCGCGAACGCCGTCAACCAGCCGCTCTTTGATTTTGACGATGTTTTCTTCGATACCGATGCCAAACTTTGGCGGCAGCGTTTTGGAACCGAGTTGTACAAGGATTATTATGAGCGCACGGTGCATCCCTTTGTGCTGATCGTCGTCCGCCCGTGGGCAGGATTGATCGCTCTCTTTCTCAAAGGTAATTTGCTGCCCGCCTCCTTCGTCCTCATTGCGTTGACGGGGGCGTTGTGCGTTTTTCTCGTCTGGTATTTTGTCAAGAAAGTTGTGGGAGGTTCCACATATGCCTTGCTGATCGCCGCCTTGTTTGGTGCATCGGCTTCGCAACTGGTATTTGGTTCGCTGCTTGAAACGTATGGATTTTTGGGGGCAACCGCTTTGATCTTCGTTGTCCTTGTTCTAAAAGACGCCCCGTTATGGACCTATGTAGTGACAGGTCTGGCGGCGTTTGGCATCACCGTCTCGAACGCAGCGCAAACCGCCATCGTGCATTTATTCGTAAAACGTGATTTCTGGCAGCTGGTGAAGTATGGCTTGATCTCGGCGGCGTTGATCGTACCGCTCAGCTTGCTGAATAATTTTGTCTATCCCGATGCGCATCCCTATCTGTGGGATTTCTCCACCATGAAATGGGAGGAGAAGAATGTTTTCGAACCAACCCTGCAACGTGCAAATTACCTTGGAAGGGTGATGGTGCTGCATAGTTTTGTCGCGCCGCAGCCCGTTTTATTCAAGGAAGATATTCCCTTTATCAAGATCTGGATGTTCCGCGCTGCCTTGAAAAAGGTTCCATTGCGCATTGCTCAATACGAAGATCCGTTTAGCACCTTTGTGGTTGCGGTTTGGGCGGGGCTTATCGTATTGGGTGGTGTGCTTTTCCTGAAAAACCTATTCAGGCGGGATAACCGCTTTTCCTTTGCCTTCCTTGTAACCCTCATTTTTTATTTTGTGCTTCACATGCGCTATGGCAGGGATGTGTTTCTCTACTCTTCCAACTGGACGTATGCCATTCTCTTGACCCTTGCCCTGGCGTGGCAGGAACTTTCGGCAAAGCGTTGGTTTCAGTTGGGTTTGCTTGCGTTTCTTTGTCTCCTGCTTGTCAATAATTCAAAACTGATCTCAACTATGCTGGCCGTCTCATCCCTGCATATTCGCTAGCAGGAAAAAGGATATACCGTGCAACTGTTTCGTAAACGCCTTGTTTTTGCATGGCTGGCGGGCATTCCGCTCAGTTATTTTGTGCTTGGCTTTTTGGGGAATTTTTACACAACGAATTTTGAGATAATCCTGCTTGCGATTTTTTTTCATGCCCTCATCAGTTTGTTCTTCCATTATCTGATCGGCAAACTGGAACTCGATCTAAAATCCAAACCTGTTGAAACAGGGATGTCCCTTGTGCTGTTTGCTGTGCTGGTAGTTTTTATCCCCATCATGTATGCAGCAGCGAAGCAGTTTCCAAATCTGTTTGACCATGCTGCGTTCCATTTGGAGGCGGGGCAGCGGCTTTGGTTTGCAATTGCGCTTCTGCCAGCGTATCCGCTTTTTGTATGGGCATTAAATCTTGCGCGCAAAAAGAATTTCAAACAAACCCGCTTCTTCCAATTCGTGGATGAAAACCTGCATGGATTACTTTTATCTTTCCTGTTTTTCATCGTCTATTTGATCTTTGCGTCTATTTTCAACCGCCCCTCTTTCTTTCGCGACGATATCTTCTTCGATGCAGATGGTAATCTTTATCGCTGGCGTTTTGCCACCGAAAATTATCGCGATTACTATTGGCGTCCCGCGCACCCGTTCGTGCTGATCATCATCCGCCCGCTGGTTGGGGCACTTGTCCTGTTCTTCAAAGGCGACTGGCTCTTCGCCGCCTTCACTCTGAATGCCTTGACAAGCGCCTTGTGCGTTTTTCTCGTCTGGTATTTTGTAAAGCATGCCACAAGGATTTCACACCACGCCCTGTTGATCTCGGCCCTCTTTGGCGCTTCATCGACTCAACTGGTATTTGCCTCCATTATCGAGACATATATCTACCTTTCGGCAGTTGCGCTTGTGTTCCTGATATTGCTTCTGAAAGACAAGCCCTTCAGCGCAATGGTCTTGACGGGGCTGATCGCATTTGGTATCACCATCTCGAATATCGGGCAGACCTTCCTCGCGCATCTATTCGTAAAACGGAATCTCAAGCAGCTCATTCTCTATGGGATGATCTCTGTTGCCTTGGTTGTGCCGTTGAGCCTGCTGCATAATTTTGTGTACCCCGATTCACAGCCCTATTTCTGGGACCTGACTCCCCTGCAGCGTGAAGGACACAATTCCTTTCCGCCGACGGCTCAACGCGCGAATTATCTGGTACGGGTGATGGCACTGCATAGCGTTGTTTCTCCCGAGCCGCTGGTCATCATCGATGACGATTTTCCCTTCCAGCGCACATGGATGTTCCGTGCTGCCATCAAAAAAGAGCCAATGCGGATCGCGCGATACGAATCTGTATTGGGAGAAGGCCTGGTGTTGGCTTGGGCGGGAATGCTTGCCCTTGGCGGTATTTTGTTCTTGAAGAACATCCGCAAGCAGGATAACGGTTACTTTCTCACCTTTATCTTTACC
>VGOX01000135.1 GCA_016875755.1 Chloroflexota bacterium | reverse complement strand
GACGCAGCACCCGCCGCCGTGGTTTCTTTTTTCGTTTTTTCGGCGCGCTGGCTACGCTCCCGGCTGGTTTTCAGCCCAAGTTTTGGCTATTAATGAACGGCTTCTTGCAGAGGACTCAAATGTAGAACGGCAAATTATCCCCTTCGTACCCATCCATTCTTTTCTCAAAGGACATGCCGATCCTTTGGGCAACCTTTTGTGATGCAACATTTTCGGGGTCGACCATGCAGATCAGGCGGGATAAATTCAATTGCTCAAACCCATATTGAAGAATGCCCTGCGCTGCCTCGGTCGCCAATCCTTGTTTCCAAAAGGCTTTATCGAGTAGATAGGCGATCTCCACTTCATCCTGTCCTTCAAGTGTCCACGGCTGCAAACCGCAGCGCCCAATGAACTTTCCCGTCTCCTTGTGGATGGTCGCCCACAGTCCCAATTCGGGATGGCGCGGATGCCCGTTCATGTGCCATTCCAATTCCTCTTTTGTATCTTCATAACTCAAAACACCTTCGGGGAAATATTTCCGAATCTCTGAATCGCTGTATAAGATGAAAAGTTCATCCAAATCTTCCATGACCAAGTGTCTGAGGATCAGCCGTTCCGTCTCAAGGATTTTCATGTCTTATTCCTATTTCTTCTTCGGCAAAAAATCAAAAGGCGGGCGTTGATTTAATTTGAGCAGATGCGCACCCATCTCGTTAACGTGCAGCGCGGTCACTGAACCTGTATCGCAGCCGAGGCGTTGAAAATGATCGAGCGACATCCCCAGAAAATGCGCCACCGCCAGTTTGATCGGGTCCGCGTGAAAGACCACTGCCACCACATCCTGCGGCTTTTTGTGAGTTTGAACGATGCGTTCCAAAACATTCACGATGCGCAGTTGACATTCAGGGAAAGACTCTCCTTCAGGAAAGCGAAAGCGCGATGGCGCATGCTGCACGATCTTCCATTCCTTCTTCAACGCCAGCAATTTCCACGAATGTCCCTGCCATTTGCCGATGTCCGTATCCATCAGGTCGGGTTCCTGAACGATCTTCAACTTATGCGACTCTGCGATCGGAGTTGCTGTCTCCATTGCCCGCTCTAGCGGACTCGCATACACAGCTTTGATTGGGACTCCGAGCAGCGCCTCACCCAACGCCTGAGCCTGTTTCTGCCCCCGTTCATTGAGATGTACGCCGGGAATTCGTCCCGCCATTTTTCCCGTTTTGACAAAGTTATTTTCGCCGTGGCGGATTAACAATAATAAAGGCATTACTTGATCTTCCTTTTCATCTCTTGGATTTGTTCTTCGCTCATATCAGGAATATTTCTGACTTCCGTAATGCCCAGCGCTTTTCTCTGCGCCTCGCGCCACATCTCCAGCCGCGATTTGACCTGTGACTCATACCCCTCTTCTGATGGCGTGTAGAAATATGTACCGAGCAGCCGTTTGGGCAGGTATTGTTGCGGCGCGAAATGACCTTCGCTATCGTGCGGATAAACGTAATCTTTGCCGTGTCCCATGGCGGCGGCATCGCGGTTGCCGTCCATCAAGTGGCGCGGCACGGAAACCTGTCCCTCTTCTTCAATCTTCTTCATCGCTTTGAAATATGCCCCCGCCGTGTTGGACTTGGGTGCAGTAGCAAGGTATAAGGTCGCTTCGACGATGGGGTAAATGCCCTCGGGTAAGCCGATAAATTCAAAGGCTTGCATGGCGGACGATGCGACCACCAGCCCCATTGGGTCTGCCAGCCCGATATCTTCGCCTGCCAAAATGATCAATCGGCGGATGATGAATTTCGGGTCTTCGCCTGCGTAGATCATTTTGGCCAGCCAGTAAAGCGCCGCATCGGGGTCACTTCCGCGCACAGACTTGATGAAGGCGGAAATGGTGTCGTAGTGCGCATCACCGTCCTTGTCATATAGCACTGCGCGTCGTTGAATGGACTCTTGCGCCACATCCAGCGTGATATGGATGGTCCCATCTGCATCGGGTGCAGTGGACTCAACCGCAAGTTCGAGCGCGTTGAGGGCATTACGTGCATCCCCGGAGGCGATCTCGATGAGGTGCGACCGAGCCTTCCCGTCGAAAATGATGCGCTTATTCCCGTAGCCACGTTCATTGTCGGCAAGTGCGCGGTCAAGCAGGACGCCCGTCTCGGCTTGATTCAGATTCCGCAATTGAAACACACGCGAGCGTGAGATCAGCGCTTTGATGACTTCGAAGTATGGGTTTTCGGTGGTCGCGCCGATGAGGGTAAATGTGCCGTTTTCAACGTGAGGCAGCAACGCATCTTGCTGGGCTTTGTTCCAGCGGTGGACTTCGTCCACAAAAAGGATTGTCTTTTCGTTGTGCAGCCGCCTGCGTTCAAGTGCGCCGTCGATGACCACGCGCAGGTCTGCTTTGCCAGCCAGAATGGCAGAGATGGTGACAAAATGGCTTTTGGTTGAATTCGCAATGACCTGTGCCAGCGTGGTTTTGCCCGTGCCTGGAGGTCCCCACAAGATGATGGATGAGAAGAGTCTGTCCGCTTCGATGGCACGGCGCAGGAGCTTGCCTTCACCAATAATGTGCTCCTGCCCAATGTATTCTTCCAGCGTGCGCGGACGCATGCGCGCGGCAAGCGGCGCTTCGGATTTCATGCGTTCCTGCATGGCATGGTCAAAGAGATCGGTCATGCGGCGATTCTACCATGCGGGATTTTTAGAACGATGCGATGGCGCTTTTTAGGTCGGTGTGGGTTTCGATGTAAATATCAAAACCTGCGGTTTCGAAGCCGATCTTTACCTGCTCAGAGAGATTGAGTAGTTTCAAATGCGGAGATTTGTACCCGCCGCTGCTCATGGCTTTGCGGAGTTCGTCGTCGTTGATCTCGTTGTTGACCTTGCGCAGTTGATTGAACGTTTCATGCAGTGCACGCAGCCCCGCACTACTCATGAAGTTGGTATGGGTCAGGTCAACAAGAAGTGGCGTGCGCCACCTTTGATGGCATCCAGTAAAACGTCTTGAAAATTCCTATAAGTCACAGAGTCGATGTCGCCTTGAATGTGAACAACAGTAACAGCGACTCGGCCAGTTTCGTGCGAGATTTGAATATCCATGCAGGTTTTGTTTCCTCTTTGAAATTTATTTGCGCGATAGTGAGAGAATGTCCAACGTGGGTAAAAGCTCGGAGAGTTTGCGCAGGCTAAAGTCAGGTTTGATGCGCTGCATTTCTTCATCCGTAAAATGCGCGCGGCGCGTGATCCAGAATGCGGTCATCCCAACTTGTTTTGCGCCAAAAATATCTGCTTCGAGGCTGTCGCCAATCATGACGGCTTCCTGCGGTGTGATGTTCCATTGTGCCAGCGCGATCTCGAAGGCCCGCGGATGCGGTTTGCGATAAAAACACGCGGCGGATGTCAGCACGAAATCGAAATAATTGCGGATTGCAACATTTTCGATAAGTTGTTGCACATCCTTGTCGTCGCCCGCGTTGGAAAAAATACCAAGGTGATAGTTTTGGGAGCGCAGCTGTTTGAGCATTTCGAGCGCATCGGACTCAAGCTGCCAATTGGGTTGGGTGACGGCATACAGCGCATCCAACGCGGACCTGAGAACTGGTTCGGCGACTTCGGCATGACCCAACTCTATGAGCAATTCCCGCAACACGAAGTGATAGGTGGTTTCCTGATGATCCTTGTCGCGCTGTTCGTAATATTCACGCAAGCGCGCGCGAAATTGTTTGGTGTCCAATTCAATATTGTGCGCCCGCAAAGAATTGGCCAAGGCCTGGTCCGCCTGTTCATGAATGGGCGTCCAATCTGTGGTGGAGTGCATGAGCGTTCCACCAAGGTCAAAGAGGATATGACGAATTGGAGTGGGCGACATGGTTTGGGTATATCTCGATTCTTCGCTTGCGTAAATGGGTCTTTTGTAAGGTCGAGGTTAAGCCGCGCTTTTTAGGTAAATGCCCGTCGGGTCGAGTTCTTCGTGCAGAATTCTCAACTCTTTTTTGGTAACGGGGGCGGTGGTTTTCAATTGTGCCGATACTTTCAGATCCCAGCCTGTGTTGGCTTTGGCATCTTCAGCGGTTTTGCCAGGATGCAGGGCGGTGAGGATCATTTCACCACTTTCGTCGGGTTCCAGCATGCCGATATCGGTCACCACGCCGACCATGCCACCACCACGCAAACCTGCGGCTTGACGGTCACCTTTACCGCCGATGAAGCCAGCCGAGGTCATGAATTCCACTTTTTCAGGGAAGCGGCGTTTCTGGTGCGGGGTCATGATGTAACAGCGGTTTGCCCAGGCGGCAATTTCCTGCGAGCCACCCGAACCTGGTAACCTAACCTTTGGTTGCGCATAGTCACCAATTGTGGTAGCGTTGATATTTCCGTATTTGTCAATTTGTGCGCCGCCCATGAAGCCTACATCCACGTTGCCGCGCTGCAGATAATTCGCAAAAATATCGTACATGCTCACCACCGAAAGAGCGCCGCTGACAAGAGTCGGGTCACCGATGGAGAGGGGCAGGCGTTCTGGTTCCGCGCCGATGACGCCCGCTTCGTAGATCATCACGAGGTTGGGGGCATGAGTCCGTTTGGCGAGGTTGCAGGCAAGGTTGGGTTGCCCCACGCCGACGAAGACCACATCACCATCGCGCAAGAGACGCGCGGCGTTGATGATCATCAATTCAGCGGAGGAATATTTGAGTTCGGGCATGTTGTTGTCTCCTAGTTGGACGATAGACGATAGACTATGGACAATGGAAAAAGATAGTCCGCGGTCTACGGTCAATGGTCAATCGTCAAAAAGTTCGTAATAATTTCCGCCACCTCTTTAGGATATTCAAGCGGCAGGATGTGCGTGGCTTTCTGCAAGGTGTGTATCTGTATCTTTGGGTTCTTCTTTTTTACAAGCCTTTCGGCATTTGGTAAAAACGTATCCGTCTCATCGCCGCGGATGATGAGGGTTGGGATTTCCAATTTTGAAAGTCCGTGCCAGAGGTCGTGGTCGCGCAAGCCTGTCAGGTAGATGTGTGTTTCCCATTCGGGCGTGTATGCCAACTCATAGCCGCCGTCCGCTTTGGGTTTCGTGATGCCTGAAATATACGCCTTCAGGCTTTCATCGCTCATGTATCGGAAGACAGGCTTGGAACGATAGCTACGGAAGAGGACCTCAAGATCATTGAACTCGCGTCGCCTTTTCTTCGCGGCAGGAATCAGCGGGTGCGTCTTTTCTCCCAGCCCGATGGCGCGGATGAAATTCCACCCGACCAGGAACGATGGAACGAAGAGTACAGGGTCGATCAGAATCAAGGCACGGAACTTTTGCGGGTCGCGCATGGCGGCGCGCAGGGTGACAATGCCTCCGATGGAATGACCAACTCCGATAACAGAACCACTATCCTGAGCAGAGAGAAGCGAAGCCGAATGAAGTTTAGAGAGGAAGCGCAGCAGGTCATCCGAGTACGGATGCCAGTCTTGAAAATCATCCTTGTTCTGCCCTTCCCATAACGGGCGTAGTTTCATCCCAAAGACATGATATTGATTTTGTAAATGTGCAAACAACGGCTGGTAACATTCAGGCGGATACCCATTTGCATGCAGAAAATGCAGCGGCGCGCCATCCCCGCCGAGATCAAAATGTGGAATAGTGTTCACTTTAATACTTGCCGTAATTTATCTTCTCACTGTACTGCGCTTTGACCTTCAATCGTTTGTGCGCCTTCTCGCCAAGTTTCTTCCAGTAGGCGTTGCGGTCTTTCACGCCATACACCCATTCATCGAGATACTTTTGCGTCAGTTCTTTCGACTCGCTGATCTTATCCCACGCGAGGTAGAACTCGTTGTCGCGGTCGTAATAGCCCTGCGAATAGGATGGATGACTTGCGAACGGAACATGACATACCGCGCTGACGACAATGCCGGGGATCATCGTGCGGTTCGGGTCGGACCTGATAACGGCTTCGTCGACGATTTCTTCAGCCGTGAGGATGACTTTTTTTGCGGCAAACGCCGCTTCCTTTTGCTCACCGATGATGCCCCACAGATGCGCGTTGCCGTTCTTGTCCGCGCGCTGCACATGGACGATGGCCACATCAGGGTTGAGCGCAGGCACCACGATGACATCCTTGCCGCCATACGGGTCGGGGATGCGTTTGATGTTTGGGTTGGCACGTTCTAGGTCGGTTGCGCCCGTTTGATTCATTGGGAGAAATGGCAGCCCCGATGCGCCCGCCTGCAAACGGGTAATCATGCCGAAATGGGAGTACTCCTCCCATTCCAGTTCGCCTTTTTCAATCGCCGAGCGGACAATCCTCAACGAGCCGACGCCCGGGTTACCCATGTAAGAAAAGATGACCTTTTTCGCACATCCTGCCGCAACCATTTGGTCGTAGATCAGGTCGGGCGTGGCGCGGGCGAGGGTGAGGTTTTTCTTGCCCTGACGGATGATTT
>VGOX01000134.1 GCA_016875755.1 Chloroflexota bacterium | reverse complement strand
GCAAGCAGGAAATCCGGGTTCATGACGAACTTATACAACTTCCCCCAGACCTGTGCTTCTGCTTGTTTGGCGCTCACGGATTTGGGGCAGTCCGGCGGTCTGAGTTCCTTATGAGGCTATGGGCAGAAGTAGGTGCTAATCGGAGTCTTGCGCTCCACCCATTCTCCTTTGCGGCTGTTGCGGTGTGTTGCTGTGCGTGCCCTCCAGGTCAGGTTGCAGACACATTTCAAGTGTCCGGGTAGCAGGTAATCATTTTGCCTGCGGTGTTTTGGGTAGGTTTTGTTTTCTTCTCTCTGCCCTGCACGGGAATAGGTTTTGAAGCCATAGGCATACTCTCTGGCTGATTTGAGTATAGCCTGAATGCTGGATCGGGACCATTGGATGTGTCGGGGAATGCTGCTCCCCTTTTGTGGAGCATTGGCAGCGATCAGGTGTTTTCGTATTTGATTGAGGGGAGTTTTCTGGATGTACCATGCGAAGATGTTCCGGACCCAAGTCGCTTCTTCATCTACAATTTGGATCTGCTCACCAATACGAATATATCCATAGCGATCCTGACCCGTGTTTGCTTTTCCTGCTTTCAGCCGTGCTTTGACGCCCATTTCCATCCGTTCTTTCATACTGTCTAATTCCATTTGGGCTACCCAGGCTCGGATCGGAGCGATCTTGGGATCGAAGGTTTCTTTTGCGAGCAAGATGTCGATCTTGTAATCCTGTACGGTTTCCAGGACGGTCAACATGGCTCGTATTCCGCGATATAGTCTGTCCTCCCGCCAGGCGAGGATAACATCGAATTCGTCTTTGGCGGCGTCTTTGAGCATGGCTTGCAAGGCAGGACGATCTGAGCGGCTGCCCGATGGTTCGACCAGTTTGTTCCCCACCCGATATTTCTCCACATCACGATAGATACGAACCACCTCTAATCCCTTTTGCTTTGCCAG
The DNA here is from genome assembly GCA_016875755.1 of Chloroflexota bacterium. Lineage (GTDB taxonomy): Bacteria > Chloroflexota > Anaerolineae > Anaerolineales > Villigracilaceae > Villigracilis. Next base: position 5,516 of record VGOX01000134.1, on the reverse strand, counting down.
CCTTTGGCAGTCGACTTCTTGTTCGCTGGGACTGGATTTTCCTCCTTGGGTTTCGGATGATGTTCGAATATAGATCGTTGCTCTGCGAGACATTTTGGACTCCTTGGAAATCTCTGATAGGCTTTATTCTATGCTCCAGCAATACCGTTCGATATTTTATCGCCGAGTTCCGGTTTGTACAATTGCGCAATGTTATTGCATATTTGTACAGTTTGTGATAAAATAGAAACATAGACAACCATTATCCGTTCAGTGGAGTGCTCTCATGATCGAAAGAACTCTGGCAACCAAGCTAATTACACTTGCGAAAAAATTCCAAGTCATTACCCTCACAGGACCTCGCCAGTCAGGCAAGACCACCCTCGTGCGGGCTACCTTTCCCACCCTGCCTTATGTATCTTTGGAAGAACCTGACATCCGCCAAATTGCGCTGACCGATGCGCGTGGCTTCCTCGCAAATTATCCGAATGGCGCAATTTTGGATGAAATCCAAAATACTCCAGATTTGTTTTCCTACATTCAAAAGCTGGTGGACGAGAACCGAAAAATTCAATTTATTCTGACCGGTTCATCAAATTTCCTGTTGATGGAGAAAATCAGTCAAACGCTGGCAGGACGTACAGCTGTTCTACACTTGCTGCCATTATCTTTTACTGAATTAAAGCCAGATACGATGCAATATGAAAGTCTAATTTTCAAAGGTCAATATCCGCGCATTTACGATCGTGACATCGATCCCACTGATTTTTATCCGGCTTACATCCAAACCTATGTTGAGAAAGATGTGCGCTTGATGAAAAATATCGGGGATATCAATTCTTTTATTCAATTCACACAGTTATGCGCCGGGCGTATCGGACAACTGCTCAACTATGCCAGCCTAGCAAGTGACGCTGGCATCAGCCCAAACACTGCCAAAGCCTGGTTATCGATTTTGGAAAGTTCCTACATTCTGTATCGTTTACAACCCTATCATCGCAACTTCAACAAGCGGTTGGTCAAATCGCCCAAGTTATATTTTTACGACACGGGTATTGCTTGTTCCCTACTTGGTATCCGCGAAGAAAAACAAGTCAACCTACACTATCTAAAGGGTGGGCTTTTTGAAAATTTGATCATCAATGAGTTTATTAAGCGCAACTTCCATCGTGGCGAGAATCGTCTGCCGTATTTTTGGCAGGACAATCATGGTAAAGAGATTGATTGTCTGTTAGTGAATGGCGATAAAATTACACCAGTTGAGATCAAATCCGGTAAAACGATGTCTACCAGTTACTTTGACAACCTCCAATACTGGCGACAGTTGACAGGGGGTCCTGAAAATCAAGGGTACGTGGTTTATGGAGGAGAACAGTCCATGCAGGCTAACGCTGGGTCTTTCATCAGTTGGCAAGAGTTGGAGCGCATTCCAGATTAATGAGTTGCGGGCTTCTCGCTTTATTTGACACTCCACCCAACTTCCCATACAATCCAGCGCATGTCTATTTCCAATCTATTGCACGAGATGTGTGCCGATCTCGCCGAAGCTGACTTGAACGCCATTCGCAAGGCGCGCGGCTTTAGCCCCAGCGAGACTGCCTCGCGCACATCGTTTGCGAGTTATTTCGTCTCATCCATCGGAGTGACCGAAGCGCTGCAAAATATCAGCGTTGAAGAAAACATTACCCTGCACCTGCTCCATCAAACTGGCGAAGTTGACGTATCCTTCTTCGAGCGTTTGTATGGCAGCGCCGCGCAACACAACAAGCGCTACTACGGTACGTTCACCCAGCAATATAAATCCACATACGACGCCGTCAAAAAGAATCTCGTGCGGCGCGGAATCGTTGTCATGGCAGAAGTCAAAATGCGCGGCGACACTGTCCAAATGGAACGCTGGCGCTTTGCCCTACCACCTGAATTCTTTCCCTACCTGCCGCCGTTATTGCCCGTCATCACAAGCGACGAATCTGGAGAGATGAGCGACCACGCCGTTCGCAAAAAATTATTGCAGTTGATTGGCGACAATCCAGCCGTCCCCAATGACCGCACAAAAATAGAAATTAAAGACGGCACGATCTGCCTTGATGACCAGCCCTTTTCCGCCGCGCGCCTGCAAGATTGGCAAAAGCGCGCTTGGTGGATGTCGCTGAAAACATCCAACTCCAGCGTCCCTGCCTCGCTCTCCATCACCGAAGCCGCCTCCCGACTGCTTGCGAGTCTCGCCCCGCGCGAATGGACGCGACCAGAAAGCCTCGACCCCGCGCTCAAAATTTTCTGCTTTGGCGCGAAAATTCAACCTGCCGAAAAAATCCTGCATCAAGGCTGGGAATTGGGACTTCTCGCGCGCCTGAAAGCCGAAGGCTCTACCTCATATTATCGCCTCGCGTCCACATCGACTTTAACCGCTTCTGACGACCTTTTAGCGGATACCCTTCCCTGGGTTGAATCCACGCCTAAAGCCGATTCCGCCAAAATTGATTTGCGGCTGATTCCAATTCAACACCTTGAACTGTTCAACCTCCTGACCCATCTAAGCGTGGAAAAAAATAAATTGCAAGCCGCGCCCAGCCCGATCAAATTGGGACGCGCCGCCCCGCAACAGCGCAATTCCCCGCTCTCGCTCTGGCTATCAAAGCATATCCCCGCTTTTGAAAAAGTCATCGTCGCAGTTAACGAGAAATGGGGCAGAACCATCCTGCATGAAAATCTGCTGATTGCCCGCGTCCGTGACTTGAACCTGCGCGTTCAGTTGGAGCGCGAACTGGCAGGAAATCTCGTCTTGCTCGATGAACAATTCATTGCCTTCCCCTCAGAATTCCGCTCTGTTGTTGAACGGACGCTCAAGAAAACTGGCTTCGTCGCAAAAACAATTCACTCATAGCCCGCCATCCACTCACGGAACACGCGCCACGCAATATTTTCATCCCTCGAATCAATTATGCTCACTTCTCTCGACCCCAAAAAACTCCGCACCTTCTCCAATGACCGCGACCTCCTGCGCGACCTGTTCACCTATCTCGATTACGTCGGCGAACACAGCGTAAAGCGCATGACGCGCACCAACGAAATCCCGCGCGCGGATTCTGTCCGCATCGCAAAACTCATGGGCGACCCCGAACTGGTCAATGTGTCAAAAGAAACTGGCGGCGCGCAATGGATTGATTTCATTGACCTGCTCGCTTTGCAATTAGGCTTGGTTCACTACGACATCAAGGGCGTTTATCGCGGCTACACCAGTTCCGAACCGTCTTTTCTAGAAAACTTCATCACAGTGAATCAAGCCCGCCTGGATAAATTTCTTGGCATCACGCCTCTCAAACAGGAAAAACAAATTCTTGACACGCTCATCCACGCTAAATCGTTGGATGAATACCGCGACTCCAGCAATAATGAGTTTTACAAAACAGGTATCGTGGGCGAATTGGATTCATTCTATCAATGGGGTGCGGCGACTGGTATTATGCCCATGCTGACATTTCCCGAAGCCCGATTGTTCCTGTTCGATATACTCAAGAACTGTCCGCCCAATGAATGGCTCAGCGTTGAATCGCTCGTTGCCTTTCTCAAAGAAAACCATCCTTACTTTCTCATTCCAAAGAATCCATCCAAAGACCGATGGGGACATGCCATAACCCGCTACGGAAATTTTTATGAAGGCAAAGACAATTGGTCGCACAACGAAAAGCCCATCCCCGACGACGACCCCGACGGCTTTGAGCGCGTCGAAGGTCGTTACGTCGAACGCTTTCTCGAAAACATTCCGCTCACCATGCGGTTTGTGGATGTGGCATACAACCCCGCGCCGTACAAGGGACTCCATCCTTCGCGCGGAATGCTCAAAGCGTTTCGCGTCAATGAACGCTTTACGCGCCTGATGAGCGGCAAAGAGAGTCAGCCGCGACTCACCGTTCAGCCTAACTTCGATGTTGTCATTGAGTCCGATTTTTATCCCGCAAAAATTATTCAGCAGACAGCCGCGTTAGGCGAGCAGGTTTCCAGCCCCAAAAGCGGGCACAGCGCCTACGTGGGCATTTTCCAACTCAAGAAGGCGCTCGTCGCCGCGGAGCAAATCCGCCAGCCCAACCTGAATGTGATCGTCCTGCTCGAAAAACTTGGCGGACGCGGTTTGCCTCCCAACGTAAAAGTGGAATTGGAGGAGTGGGCGGGCCACGCCGATCAGTTCACGTTGTACGAAGGATTTGCGCTTTTGGAAAGTGTAGATGAAATTCCCGAAGCGGATAAATTTACAGCAGAGCGCATCACCCCGACCCTTCGGCTGGTACGCGGAAACGAGAAGGTTTTTTCCACGCTGGAATCAAACGCCTACGCCCCGCTGCGGATTCAACATCCGACAGATGGGTTCGCGCCTCTCGCAGAATCCGCTGTCAGCCTCTTCCCCAAAGAATCAGCGCAGGAAAAGGTTCACAGGAAACCGAAGCAGGTCAAGGTGAGTCGGAGCGTCTCTGTCAGTTATCAATTCCCAGACGAAGAATCTTTCACATCCGTTCAAAAAACGCTCGCTGAATTGCGCTGTCCCTTCCAAGCCGATCCAAAAATCCGCGCCATCAGTTTCAACCAGCAACACCAGCCGAAGTTCGATGAAGCGCTTCTCAAATTGCAAGACATCTTTGCTATCGAAATCGAAAAACGGAATATAGATGCCATCCCCATCCAATCCCATCATCGTCCAGGGCGATAAAAGCATCCTGCTCGAAGTGCAGAATGAACGCTACGAAGAAGCGCGCGATGCGCTGGCGCGTTTTGCCGAGTTGGAAAAGTCGCCTGAATATATTCACACCTATCGCATCACGCCGCTTTCCTTGTGGAACGCGGCTTCGTCCGGGCTGACCCCCGCGGAAATTTTGTCTGGCTTGGAGGCTTTCTCAAAGTATGGCTTGCCCGCTAATGTGACCCGCGACATCGAAGAATATGTGGGACGTTATGGTCGCGTGAAGTTGATCCGCGAAGGGGAAAATCTCATCCTCACCAGCGATGACAAAACACTAATGGTGGAAATTCTGAACCACAAGAAGACGCAGGTTTTCCTGCGCGAGCAGTTGGACGCGCACCGCGTTCTGGTCGCCTCAGGCAGACGCGGGCATTTGAAGCAGGCGCTCCTGCAAATCGGTTATCCCGCCGAGGATCTGGCGGGTTATGCCCCTGGCGATGATTTACCGATCGCCCTGCGTCCATCCACGCTGGATGGAAAATCGTTTACCCTGCGGCGTTATCAGACCGAAGCCGCGGAAGTTTTTCACGCGGGCGGATCGGCGCGCGGCGGAAGCGGCGTGATCGTGCTTCCCTGCGGCGCGGGCAAGACAATTGTGGGCATGGCGGCTATGGCGCAGTTGCAAACGTCCACCTTGATTTTGACGCCCAATACCGTCGCCGTACGGCAATGGATGAGTGAGTTGGTGGACAAGACATCGCTGACGGAAGATTTGGTCGGCGAGTACTCTGGCTTGCAAAAAGACATCCGCCCAGTGACAGTCAGCACCTACCAGATTTTGACTTATCGTAAACGCGGCACGGAC
>VGOX01000133.1 GCA_016875755.1 Chloroflexota bacterium | reverse complement strand
GCGAGGTAATCATTGACCAACGCATCATAAGCAACGGGCTGCAAGTCGATGCGCACACCGATCAACGCCCAATCTGCTTGAATGGATTGAGCGATCAGCGTATGGATTTCGTCATTAGGGTGAACCAGGCTAAAGGTTAAGGGTTGACCGTCTTTTGCCCGTACGTCACTGCCTGCGGGGACGACAAATCCCTCTGCCTTGAGCAGTTGCATGGCGGCGTCTGGGTCATAGGGGAATTTTTCGATCTCCTCGTAATATGCCCATGAGCCAGACAAAATCGGGCTGTCTGCAATGATGGCCTGACCTTTGAGAATATGCGAGACGATGATATTGCGGTTCACACCAAGCAAGAGTGCGCGGCGGACGTTCTCATTTTGCAAAAAGGAAACCGAGGGATTGTTCAAGTTTAGAAAGACAAGCCCCATTTGAGGCAGGCGGCTGGTATAGACCGAGAGCGAAGGCTCTTGCAAGGCGGCTTCCAGAATATCATTGGAAATCTGGCCGATGCCGATCACTTCACCCCGTTTATAGGCATCGAATGCCGCGGCGGAGGTTGGGTAAAAACGGAAGACCACTTGCTCCACAAATGGCGGGCGGATAAAGTACGCTTCATTTGCAGCAAGCACCACCCCGGTGATCTGTCCACCACTGGTGAGCAGGCGCTCAAATTTATAGGGACCCGAACCAATCGGGTTGAGGTTGAACTCCGCACTTGCCAACTGGTCGGCAGGGATGCTTTCCAGTATATGCTTTGGCAAAATGCCAAAGGTTGCATAATCCAAAAATGGAGCGAACGGCTCGGGGAGTTTGAACTGAAAGGTCTTGTCATCGAGGCGCTTGACCTCGATCTGCGACCACAGCTCTTTGATATCCTGCGGGAAGAGCGAGCCAGAACTTTTGATCAATTCGACGGTAAAGAGGACATCATCACTGGTGACGGGCTGCCCGTCATGCCAGACCGCATTCTGCCGAATGGAAAAATTGTAGATCGTCCCATCGGAGGATGCGCCCCACGAATCCGCCAGATCTGGCTGGGGCAAGCCGCGGCTGTCAAACTTAACCAACCCGCTAAAAAGCAGGCGGTTGATATCCCGATCAACGGAATTGTTCCAATCCAACATGGGATTCATGCGCCCCATCGAGCCCACCAGCGCTTCGGTATAAATCCCGCCTGGCGCGGCTTCGGGCAATGTCACCACACTTACTGGCTGTTGACTAAGCAGCAACAGCGCCACAATGACAAGCGTGACGGCAACAACCAGAATCTGCCAGCGTAATCGTTTCATAATTTAATAGGGTATTTAAGGGAAAAAAAGAAAGGGCCGCCGCGCCCCAGAATTGGGCAAAATGGCATGGCGGACCTTTCAGGCTTGCGTGAGATTAGCGGATGATGATGATGATGGTAATTACGAGACCGAAAAAGATCACGCTCAACCCAATGGTCACCCAGAACAGAACGCGTTCAATACCGCGGCGGGCAGTGAAAACACCGCCGGTGTCCGCGCCGGTCAAACCGCCCAGCCCTGCGCCCTTGCTTTGCAAGATGACGCTGAGAACCAGACCCACTGAGGTTATAATCAAAGCAATATCCAAAACAGTAGCCATGCGAAAGTGCCTCCTTGAAATTAACGGGTAAATTATACCTGTTCGGCAAGTGAATCGTCAACAAGAGGATTCCCGGGAGTGTCTAACATCGAAATCAAGACTTCATGTCGTTGCGAGGAGGGCGGAGCCCGACGAAGCAATCTTCTCGTAAATTTGGGGATTGCTTCGCCCTATCGGGCTCGCGCGCGTGCCTGCGCACGGTACAGGCAATGACATAGAATATCTTGGATATTGGACACTCCCGGATTCCCCGTCAGGCGCAGGCAATAAAAAGACAACTCCATTTCATCTTTTATGGTCTCCAATAAAAGAGGAAAGATTTTGATACGAGGACTCATGCACGAAGCCATCGTCAACCTGCACATGCACACCCGCTACTCCGACGGGAGCGGCGTTCACAAGGACATTGCCGCCGCCGCCCTCAAAGCAGGCGTGGATGTGGTCATCGTCACCGACCATAATATTCTTGTGGATGGGTTTGAAGGCTATTACAAGGAAAAGAACAAAAAAGTACTCATGCTGATCGGCGAGGAAGTTCACGATCAGGCGCGTGACCCGCAAAAGAATCACCTGCTGGTCTTCGGCGCAAATCGCGAAATGGCAACCTATGCCGATAATCCGCAAAACCTCATCAATCAGGTGCGCGAAGCGGGCGGTTTATCCTTCCTCGCCCACCCCGACGACCCCGAAGCCAAAGCATTCAACGAGACCGACATCTCGTGGGAGGATTGGAGCGTACGGAATTACACAGGCATCGAATTGTGGAACGCGCTAAGCGAACTCAAAACCGTTGTCCCCACAAAATTGCACGGCGCTTTTTACGCCTTTTTCCCTGCCTTCGTCGCCAACCAACCCATCCCCAACACCCTCATCAAATGGGACGAACTGCTCTCCAGCGGACAAAAAGTCGTCGCGATCGGCGGTTCCGATGCACACGCATTGGATATGCACATGGGACCCATCCACCGTATTATCTTCCCATACGAATTTCACTTTCGCACCGTCAACACCCACGCGCTTCTCTCTGGACCTCTAACCGGGGACGTGGCCAGCGACAGAAATCTGATCTACAAAGCCCTCGCCGCCGGACATTGCTTCGTCGGCTACGATATGCCCGCGCCCACCAAAGGCTTCCGCTTCACCGCACAAGGGCTGGCAGGCTCCGTCAAAATGGGTGACGAAATTTCAGCAAAGAACGGTGTCACTTTGCAGGCAAAACTCCCCTCTCATGCAGAGATTAACCTGTTAAAAGATGGGCTGATTATTCAGACTTGGAAGAATCAACTCTCCTGTACCCACATCACCACGGAGCCGGGTGTCTATCGCATCGAAGCGTATCGCCGCTACCTAGGCAAGCGCCGCGGCTGGATCTACAGTAACCCGATCTACGTGAGGTAAATATCCCTCGGACAGAGTCAGTTCTCGGCAGAGAGTGAGGCGGAAAATTTCTTCCAAATAAGAAGGTTTTTGTGGTAAACTAGCGCCCGCTATCAGGTACGTCTTAATCCACGTGCCTTTCCGCTCTTGGTACATCTACGATGTGAACAGGAGCAAACCCATGGAAAGGAGGTTTTTCCCAATGCGTAAATATGAATTGGTTTGCATCATCCAGCCTGATCTGGACGAGACCGCTTTCAACGGCGTGCTCGACAAGGTGAAGGGTTGGATCAGCCAATCCGGTGGCAGTATTGATAAAGCTGAGGTATGGGGTCGCCGCAAGATGGCGTACATCATCAACAAGCACCGCGAAGGTCAGTACGTTCTTCTGAATGTGACCATGGCACCCACTGCGACATCCGAACTTGAACGCAACCTGCGTTTTCAAGAAGCGATCATGCGACACATGCTTTCCGTTGTTGCATAATGAATTGTGACCGCCCGGTACCACCTTTAAGGAGATTACCATGAGCCGAGGCCTTAATAAAGTACAGATCATTGGGCATCTTGGAAAAGACCCCGAGATGCGCTACACCCCTTCGGGCAAGCCTGTTACCACGTTTTCAGTAGCGGTCAGCCGCACCTGGAACAGTGCCGACGGCGAGCGCCACAGCGAAACCGAATGGTTCAATGTGGTCGCCTGGGGCACCCTTGCCGAAATCTGCAAGCAGTATCTCAATAAGGGACAGCAGGTCTACGTCGAAGGACGCCTGCAAACCCGCCGCTGGGATGACAAGGAAGATGTGAAGCACACCAGTGTTGAGATCGTAGCCAGCGAAATGATGATGCTTGGCGACCGGCGCGACTCGAACAACAATTCACAGGAAGTTGACAATGGCTCCGTTGACCCCACCACGGGCGCAACGGAAGATGAGTTTCCCTTCTAATAGTAAGTTTTGGAGAACACCATGAGTGAAGAACGTTCTTATTCAGGCGGCGAAGGCGGCGGTGGTGGTGACCGCAAGTACTTCGCAAAGCCAAAATTCTGCCAGTTTTGCGCCGACAAGCAGTTGGTCATTGACTACAAAAAGATCGACATGCTGCGCAAATACGTGACCGAGGAAGGCAAGATCCGTCCGCGCCGCCAGACCGGTGCTTGTGCAAAGCACCAGCGTGTGGTTGCAGCAGCGGTCAAGCAAGCCCGCCACGTGGCACTTCTGCCCTTCAGCGGCAGAGCGTTGGACGATAATCGTTCCTAAATCTGCCAAGTGATTTTTTTTCGGGGCATGGGAAAGCTCCCATGCCCCGAAATTTAGTTAACCCCCCTGCTTCTTAAAGGAGTGAAAGTATGTCTCAAGAATCGGGCAAAAAGCCCGTCGTTCACAAAAAACACGTCGCCCGCCTGCAACGGGAACGACAACAGAGCCGCCTGATCCTCTATACATTCTTCGGAATTCTCGGCGCCGTTGTTCTCCTGCTGTTATACGGCTGGCTCGATGCGCAATACTTCCAGCTTCAGCGCCCCATCGCCAAAGTTGGCGATGTCAACATTCTTGTAAAAGATTTTGAACCGCGCGTGCGCCTGCAGCGCCAGCAGCTGCTAAACGATTACACACAATATGCCCAATACGCACAAGTATTCGGCATCGATGTGGAAGCCCAATTACAACAGATCGCAGGCAGCTTGAATTCCCCTGAGATCGTTGGCGAGCAGGTCGTGGAGCAAATGATCCGCGAAGAACTCGTCCGTCAGGAAGCGGCGAAGCGCGGCATCACCGTCAGTGAAGAAGAACTGAACAAAGCCATCGAAGAAGCGTTCGGATACTTCCCCAACGGAACGCCCACCGCCGCCCCCACCGCAACATCCTTCGTGACGCCTGAAATCCCCGCGGAAGCCTTCGCCGTCGTCTCAGTGACTCCGCCGCCCAGCGCTACGCCTCAAGCCGCCACCGAAGCTGGATCGACCGAAGAGGCAGAAGCCGCCACTGCGACTACCGCCCCGACCAATACCGCCGTTCCAACCGCGGGACCCACCTTCACGCCACAGCCGACTTCCACGCCCTATACCGCAGACGCTTTCCAGGAAACTCTCAACGAAACGGATGAAGGTCTGCTCAAATTTGGCTTTGACGAGGAATTCTATCGCTCCTTCTTCAAAACTCAATTGCTCGAACAAAAGCTGAAGGACGAGATCACCAAGGAAGTAAAATCCACTGAAACGCAGGTATGGGCGCGTCATATTCTGGTCGCTGATGCAGTCACCGCAGAAGACGTTTTGAATCGCCTTGCAAATGGCGCTGACTTCGGCGAACTCGCCAAAGAATTCTCCACCGACACTGGCTCCGCCGTCAACGGCGGCGACCTCGGTTGGTTTGGTCCCAACATGATGGTGCCTGAATTTGAAGCGGCAGCTTTTGCGCTCGAAAAATCAGGCGACTACACCCTCGAACCCGTTGAAAGCCAGTTTGGTTTTCACATCATCCAATTGATCGCCAAACAGGAACGCCCGCTTTCCGAAAGCCAATTGTCGCTTGCCATTGATGTGGAATTCCAGAAATGGATCAATGAAGCCCGTGAAAAATACAGTGTAGAGGTCTTCGACATTTGGAGACAGCGCGTCCCCAACACGCCTAACTTCGTTACCGCCGCGACAGAATCTGCCGAACTCCAACTGACCGCCCAGGCGGAAGCATTGGAACAGTTCATAAGCACAGAGACTCCGCAGCCATAGTTGAGTAGTTAGCAACAAGAAAAAAAACAATAAGTAACGAGTAATAAGAACCGCCCGCAGTGCAACTGGACTGCGGGCGGTTCTTATTACAGGGTTTAATGTAGCATGGCGTTCTTTGTTTGATAATAAACCTGAATCTCTAAAAATTTTTCTTTTGGTCTTGTCCCATCATGGCAAGGAAAGCATCCACCGCCCTTGGGTCAAATTGTTTCCCTGACAATGAGCGAATATATTCATATACTTCTATATCACTCTATCCTTTTCTGTAGGGACGATCAGAGCTAAGAGCATCCCACACATCAACAACGGCAAAAAGGCGCGCCGCCAATGGGATTTGATCACCGCTTAACCCTTCTGGATATCCACTTCCGTCCCATTTCTCGTGATGATAACAAGGAATCTCTAAGGCAGGTATTAAATACTCAATGTCTGCCAGCATCTCATATGCAAACTGTGGATGCTTACGCATGATCTTCCATTCTTCATCGGTTAGACTGCCGCTCTTGAAAATTATTTGATCAGGAACTCCCAATTTACCAATATCATGCAAAAGTGCTCCGCGTCGAATATGGATAAGCTCTTCGCTGCTTACCCCAAACGCTTGGGCAAGCTTGATCGTCTGTTCGGTAACACGACGCGCATGCCCCTCGGTTGAGGTGGATAAGAGTCTTTAGAGTTGAAAAAGGGGTGATCTAAGGTGGTGCAATTTGTTAAGGTTAATATATCACAGGTTGGGGAGCGATTTGCAGAGGGGCGCTGCAGCGCCCCT
>VGOX01000132.1 GCA_016875755.1 Chloroflexota bacterium | reverse complement strand
CCTTGCGACAACGGGAACTTTTTTAATCTGGTTTTACGGAGCAGTTGTGGCAGTTGGTGTTGCCGAAGGCGCTTGAGTGTTCGTTTCTGTGGGCGCGGGCGGTGTGTTGGTGATGGTCGGTGTGGCGGTCGGAGAAACTACTGCCGAAGGATTGAAGATGATCGGCGCGACCCAGAGAGCGCGGTCACCCGTTGCGGGCCCGGTGGAGAGAATGGTGAGAATGAACTTTACATTCTTGCCTGCCAATGAAGAAAGGTCGATGTCTGCATTGTAGACCTGTCCTTCATATTTCTCAACGAAAGCCCAATAGGTCTGAATGGACGAAATGCCATCCAACGAATAATCGAGACGGTAGACAACATAGCAGGAGGTAGCGCCGTTCTCACAGCCGATCGTGGCGCGGAATTTATCACCCGACTTGACGTTGTAGATCGGGTAAATGCCCTGAATGTAGCCGTTATTGACATTCTGCGGGAAGGTCAACAACGTGGTGCGGGACTCGGTGGCCCCATTCTCCAATTTGGGTCCAGTGAGAATGCGGACAAAACCCTTCGCATCACCTTCGGTGCCCGGGCAGGGTTGCTCACCCGCACCGGTGTACCACTTTGCAGCACAGACGTTGGCGGCAAAGTCATAGCTTGTGCCAGCGATCGGTGTGGCAGGCGTCACAACCTTGATCTCGACCCAGAAGGATTTCGTGCCGCCTGTGCCAATGCCAAACGGAACGCCGGTGTTACTCTTGAGTTTCCAGTATCCGCGATAGGTTCCCGCAGTGGTCGGCGAGGTCAACGGGATGGTGATATCCACAGTTTGGCCAGGCGCCACAGAAGTGGGGATGAGCGCGGAATCAGGTCCGCCCATCTTTTCGCCAGAGTCGAACATCAGACTGTAATTCGTCCATGTGCAGGTACCGATGTTCTTCAAACGCCAAGTCTTGTTGAAGCCGATGCCCGGTGCAAAGGAAGTGCCATCGGGGACAGTCACATCCGCGATGAACTGGGCGCGGTCACAAGCATTCGGCTGGACGGTTCCAGTCTTGGTCGGAGTGGGAGTCGGAGGCGTGCCCGTCACCGTCGGTGTGACAGTGGGAGGTGTAGTGCCGCCACCGGGGCGCGAGATGATCGGGTTGACCCATAGAGAGCGATCTCCTGTCGGCGAGCCGTACGCAGAGGTGACGAGGATGAACTTTACATCCTGCCCTGCCAGTGCATCAAGGTTCAGGTTGACGTTGTACGTCCAGCCTTCATATTTTTCACGGAAGGTCCAAAAGGTTTTGATCGCGCCTGTACCGATCTGATAATCGAGACGATAGGTGACGTAACAAGTCGTCGCACCGTATTCACAACCGATGGTCGACTGGAAGCGGTCACCTTTTTGCACTTTGAAAGCAGGGTAGATCGCCTGAACATATCCATTGGAAACGTTGTTCGGCACGAGCAACAAACCTGCATTGGCAGAAGTGACATTATTTTCAAGTTTGGGGTTGTCCAATTTCAAGCCAAAGCCGTTGGCGCTGCCATCCGTGCCGGGGAAGGACAAAGCGCCCGCTCCGCTCGACCATGCAGCAGAGGCAGCATTGGCAGTGAAGTCGTACCCTGTGCCGGAGGAGGATGAAACGCGAATCTCCACCCAGAACGATTTGTTCGCAGTGGAGCCGATCCCAAAGGAACCGCCCGCATTGCTCTTAAATTTGTAATAGCCAAAATAATGGCCAGCTGCACTGGGCGCGGTCATATCCACAGTGATGTCCACGGTCTGGCCGGGGTTCACTGTCGTCGGCAGGGCAATGGAAGCGGGCGCACCCATCTTCTCACCGCTCTCGAAGACCAACGACACATCGCTGGTGGTCCATGCGCAGGTACCAATATTCTTCAAGCGCCAGGTTTTCTTAAACGTTGCGCCGGGCGCAAAGGTGGTTCCATCGGGAACCGTCACATCCGCGATGAACTGCGCCCAATAACAAGCCGCAGCATTCGCGGAAGTTGTCCCGCCGGGGGCAAAGCCCACCAACATCGCCAGCAGGAGCAACACCGATATAAAACGAGATACAGGTTTCATTTCTTCCTCCATCAACTCAAGCGTTGTTAAGACGTAATAAAAACCAAAATAGTTCCGTTTGACTATACGCCGTACCTAGTATATCTTTTCTTAAAGGAATGTTCAATATTACATTACTGGCAATTATATGGTTATTTCGTGCCAATTCGAGCCGTTTGCACTGTTACACTATAATTATAGACATGCCACGCACTATTTTGCATCTCGACCTTGATGCCTTCTTTTGTTCGGTGGAGGAGATTCAAAACCCCAATCTGCGCGGAAAACCTTTCGCCGTGGGAGGAAAACCCAACGAACGCGGTGTTGTAGCATCCTGCTCCTACCCCGCCCGCGCATTGGGCATTCGCAGCGCCATGCCCATGTCTCGTGCCGTGCGCCTGTGCAAAGACCTGATCATCGTTCCATCACGGCATTCACTCTATCGCGAATATTCCCAACATGTGATGGAAAAACTGCGGGATTTGACCCCGCTTGTGGAACAGATTTCAATCGACGAAGCTTTTCTCGACATCTCAGACATTCGCCAACCCCCACAGCGCCTCGCACTGGACCTGCAAACTGCCATCCGTACCGAGCAGAATCTACCCTCGAGCATCGGCATTGCATCCAATAAACTGGTGGCAAAGATCGCCACTGAAGTCGGGAAAAAATCGAACAAGAACAAGAATGCGCCGCCCTTCGGACTGACCATCGTCCCAGCGGACGAAGAAGCGCAATTCCTCGCCCCACTGCCCGCGGATATGCTCTGGGGCGTGGGACCAAAAACATCCGCGAGATTAACCGAGCTTGGCATCCATACCATCGGCGACATTGCGAACTGGCCCGAAAAGGAACTCATCCACCTATTTGGTGAAAACGGACGCGACCTCTGGCAGCACGCCCACGGCATCGACAACCGCCCCGTCACCACCGAATCGGAGGCGAAATCTGTCAGCCAGGAAACCACCTTCAATGTGGATATCAGCGACGAAAGAACGCTCGAAAAGACCTTACGCGAACAGGCACGCGATGTGGCG
The DNA here is from genome assembly GCA_016875755.1 of Chloroflexota bacterium. GTDB lineage: Bacteria > Chloroflexota > Anaerolineae > Anaerolineales > Villigracilaceae > Villigracilis. The sequence continues at coordinate 3,468 of VGOX01000132.1, read as the reverse complement.
CGTCAACTTCGCAAAAGCGACCTCGCAGGAAAAACCGTCAAATTGAAAATTCGCTGGAGCGACTTCACCACCATCACAAGGCAGGTTACCCTGCCCACCTCCACCGACAATGAAGATGAGATTTTCCACAGCGCCGTCAAACTGATGAAAACCGTCCGCAAGCCGAATCAACCCGTGCGCCTGATCGGAGTCGGCGTCAGCGGAATCGGTGCCCCAGTACGGCAACTCAGCTTATGGGACGCAGGAAGCGAGAAATCCCGCAAATTGCAGGAAGTGATCGATCAACTTCAGGAAAAATATGGCAGGGATATCATCCATAAAGGTGATGAATAGAACTTGTAAAGCTAGAATTTACGTGCTCCAATGAGGCGGGAGGTTCGCATGAAAATTCTTGACTTGAAAAAGCAATTCAAACATCTCTATAAACCCTCTGCAAAAAAGATCGAAGCGGTGCAGGTTCCTAATTTGCAATTCGCCATGATTGACGGCGCGATCGAAAAAGGCTCCGAGCCTGGAAAATCACCGTCCTTTGCCGAAGCCACACAGGCACTGTACAGCCTTTCGTACACGCTCAAGTTCATGTTCAAAAAGCGCAAAACAAATGCCATCGATTATCCCGTCATGGCGCTGGAGGGCTTGTGGTGGGTTGAGGATGGTTTCTTCGACATCACCGTCAAAGACAATTGGTTTTATACGCTGATGATTCTTCAGCCTGATATTGTCACGCCAGAAATCTTTGACGAGGCGCGTAAGCAAGTCCGTAAAAAGAAGGGCGATTCAGAAATGCTCAACAAGGCGCGGTTCGCTCATTTTGAAGAAGGCTTGTGCGTGCAGACCATGCACATCGGACCATACGCCACCGAACCCGCCACCCTCGAACGCATTAAAGAATTCATGGCGGAGAACGGCATGAAAGACGCTGTCGGGCCGATCGGGGGAAAGCACCACGAAATTTATTTGAGCGATCCGCGCAAGGCTGCGCCTGAAAAAATGAAGACGGTACTGCGGCATCCTGTTGTAAAAGTCTAATCTTGCAACCCTTTTCGTTTGCCTGCGTAAACCAAACAGACAAACGAAAGGAGCAAAAATGAACGACTACAAAACTCTGACGCGGAGCAAATCCAACCGCATGATCGCAGGTGTGTGTGCAGGATTGGGCGATTACCTCAACATCGACCCAACCGTGATCCGCTTGATGTTCGTGCTGGGATTTTTCACCTTCAATGGCGCCATGCTGTTGGTGTATCTCATCATGGCAATTGTCACCCCCGAGCAATAAATTTCCGCTATGTCATTGCGAGGGCGTTAGCCCGAAGCAATCTCCTACACATTGCGAGATTGCTTCGTCGCAAAGAGCAAGAGCGCTCCTCGCAATGACATATTACCTTGCCAATGCTAGGAAGACATCCTCCAAAGTTGGCTCTCCCCTCTCGATTTTTTCAATCTGAATCTTGTTTCTGCTTAAGTGGCTTTGCAACGCCTCTTTCTCTACCTTTTGGCTGATGACTCGTAAATGATCGCCAGCCAACCCGACACGTTCCACGCCGTCCATTTCGTGCAGAATCTCCAACCCCTGCTCGAGCGGATGCGCAAAGACTTCCCAGACGTTTCCCTTGATCACAGTCCGTTTTAGGTTTGTGGGCGTATCCATCGCCAATAATTTGCCGTCACGCATCACACCGACACGCTCACAGTATTCGGCTTCGTCCATGTAGTGTGTAGTGACGAGGATGGTCACGCCGTTTTCGGCGAGTTCGTAGATCAAGTCCCAGAAAGCGCGGCGGGCGGTAGGATCCACACCTGAGGTCGGTTCGTCGAGGAAGAGCAATTTCGGCTCGTGGACAAGTGCAATGCCAAGCGAAAGTCTCTGCCGCCAGCCAGTGGACAGATCCCGTGTCAGCGTGGCACCATGCTCCTTAAGACCGACCAACTCCAAAGTACGGGTGATGCGGTCTTTATCCGTAATGCCGTACACGCCACCGTAGAAAGTCAGGTTTTCCAGCGTGGTCAGGTCATCGTAAATCGCAAATTTTTGACTCATGTAGCCAACGCGCGCGCGGACGTCTTCGCTTTGTTTGAATACATCGTAGCCGAGGACGTTTGCCGTGCCTTCGGTGGGTTTGAGCAAGCCGAGCAGCATGCGGATGGTGGTGGTTTTGCCCGAGCCGTTGGGACCGAGATAGCCGACGATCTCGCCTTTGTGAACTTCAAAGTTGATGTGATCGACGGCGGTGAAGTCGCCGAATTTTCGTGTGAGGTTTTGAACGGAGATGACGGGTTCAGTCATTTTGATCCTCCTCGAGTCCAACGTCTCCTGACGTTGAGGGCGAATGTCGGGAGACATTCGAGTCCGTTTCGGAGAGGGCGATGAAGACGTCTTCGAGCACGGGCGGAACGGAGCGAAGCTCAATGAGGTTTGCGTTTTGTTTTTGAATCTGTTTTGGCAAACGCGCCATGACAATTTTTTCAGAGCCTGTTTTCACGCGCAGGTGCAGTTTATCGCCAAAGGCGGCGACATCTTCGACATCTTCATCTTGATGCGCGATATGGCGCAGGGTGTTGATGGGGTCGCCGCGCAGTTCGAGCACGCGTCCATTAAGGCGCTGACGCAGGTTCGACGGGGTGTCTTCGGCGATTATCTTTCCATTCTTCATGAAACCCACACGATGACAACGCGAGGCTTCGTCCATGTAGGGGGTGGAAATGAGGACGGAGACACCTTCGGGTTGCGAGGGATGAGTAACGAATGACGAGTGACGAGCATCGGGCAGCGATACCAATTTGATCACCAACTGCCAGAAGTCTTGCCGTGTGACGGGGTCTACGCCTGTGGTGGGTTCGTCGAGCAGCAGCAGGCGCGGACGGGTGACGAGCGCGGAGGCAAGCCCGAGTTTTTGTTTCATGCCGCCAGAGAGCAGCCCCGCGCGGCGGTCTTTGAAATCGGCGAGACCGACGAATTCGAGAATTTCCATTGAGCGCGGCAGCCATTCGGTTTGAGTCAGTCCGCGCACTTCGGCGAAGAAACGGATGTTTTCGAGCACGCTCAAATCTTCGTACATGGAAAAACGCTGTGAGAGATAGCCAATCTGCGAGCGGGCGAGTTCGGTTTGTTTCAGCACATCGTATCCGCACACTTGAATCTCGCCTTGATTTGGCAACAACGCGCCGACTAGCAAACGCATGGTAGTAGTCTTCCCCGCGCCATCCGAGCCGACAAGTCCGTAGATTTCGCCCGCGCGAATATTCAAACTCACACCATTTACCGCGTGGTTATCGCCGAAGGATTTGTGTAGGTTATTTGCGTGGACAAGCGTTTGAACGTTGGAATGTTCAAACGTCAAAACGTTAGACTTCATACCCTGAGCCTTCTTCACGGACGCGGCGAGATTGGGGATGCGTCTCCAAATAGTCCATGAAACGAGCGATCTGACGGGATGATTTATCAGCCAGATCGAACACTTTGTTGAA
>VGOX01000131.1 GCA_016875755.1 Chloroflexota bacterium | reverse complement strand
CTAATACATCCTTGCCACACAAATCTTCTATTCCTGCCCCTAATCACCCCTGGCGTCGTTCTCCGATTGGTAAAGCAAAATTCCTCCCTACTACTCAGTTTTCAAAAAACTGACGCCCACCCCATTTAGACAGCGTACCGCCAGCATGGTGATATCGTCGAACTGATTTGCCTCGGATACATGCGCTTCGACTCGCTCCAGTGCCTGCCTCAGAATCTCAGCCAAGGATGCAGACGAAGCCAATAACGGAAGCAGGGAGTTCAACTCGAATATCTGGTCGGCGGAATTTTCAGCTTCGGTCAGCCCATCGGTGTAGGCAAAAAGGAGGTCGCCGTGATCCATGTGAACCTGATGGACAGCATGTTCCGCATCTCGGACCGCGCCGAGAGCCGGCCCCGTGGGACCAAGCGTTTGCTTCACACCATGCTGGTCAATGAGCAGCGGCGAGAGATGCCCGCAATTGATATAGGTTAGCGTGGAAGTTTGCAAGTCCAGAATGCCAAAGAAGATGGTGGCAAACATACCCGTGCGACCATGGGTTTCAGCAATGTAATTATTGGTCAACGAGACAGCGTTTTCGAGACGCGCTTTCGAGGTGTAGGTGCCGTCTGGCGTGTTATGCGTATAAAAATCGATATTCGCAGCCGCCCGCAAAAGACTGCGGAACAAGGTCATGAACAAGGCGGCGCCCAAGACTTTGTCGCAGACATCCGCGACGACAAGACCGATCTTGCCGCCCGGAAGTTCGAACACGTCATAAAAATCACCTGCCACCTCGCGGGCTGACTTGAGCAATGCCGCTATCTCCCAACCCTTTGGCTGTGGGATGGATTCAGGCAGGAAGCCTGCTTGAATCTCACGACCGATCTCAAATTCCCGTTCCAGCGCCTGACGATACAGGTGCTCCTGCTCCCATAAACGGGCATTTTCCAAAGCGACGCTCATCGAGGCAGCCAGGGTCTGCAAAAGCAGGACGACACCATCATCAAAGGCATGTTCTTTTTCAATATCCTGCAAACTCAAGATACCTGTCACCTGATCGTTAACGATCATGGGCACGCCCAGCCATGTCTTGGGAGTCACCGTACCTGGCAGCGTCGGTTGCCCCAACTTCGCCGCCAGTTCACCCACATGCTCGCTGACCAAGACCGGCTGGCGTGTTTCCACGACCCAAACGCGAAATCCGCGAATGGGATGATGCCCCGGCGCATAGATACGCTCTCCATTCTCAATGGCATAGCGATGTTCAATGGTCTCGGTCTGTTTATCATAGGTGGAGATCATGACCACCTGCACTTGAAAGATATCGCGGATCTTATCCCCCACCAGGTCATAAATGGACTGCACGCTGAGATGCTCGGCAAGACCCAACTGCACGCTATTAATGATCTGAAGTTCCGCCTCGCGCTGGGCAAGTTGATGACTTAATTCTGAGAATTCCGCCTCTGAAGGTAACGTTCGTTCAGCCATACCAACACCTCAAATTTCCGCCGCCATTCGCCTCGGGAAAAATGCCTATATAAAAATTATATAATGGGTGTCAATAAAAAAAGCGGACGAATTATCCGCTCTTTGCCTTATATCCCTTAACGTACAAATCTATCAACTCAAGCCATGCCCGCCCATCACACGCAACTCCGAGCCGCTGGGCGCACCCGCGAGGATGGGCATCGCCTCGGCGATCAATGCCCGCACCTGTTCGTCCTTGAGGGAATCGTCGTGCGCCTGTTGGTTTTCCCACATCTCAAAAACCTAAACGCTGTTCTCGTCGTGCAGATCTTCCAAAACAATATAAGCACGGCACTCCGCCATGCGGGACACACCCTCTGCGGCGCGTAAAAGAATGGACGTGAGTTCACTGCGCTTCCCCGCCTTGGCCGTAAGTTTGCCCGTCATAGAATACATGGAAAGTCTCTTTCCTGCCTGCTTAATTCCATCAACTGCAGAATGGACTTCGGCACGCGGCGAAGTTCACCGCGTGCCTCCAGATCCAGTTTTACCATGGTGTAATACCACATCACCGAGCCGTCAAAGTCCTCGCGCAATTGATCTTCCATCAAACCGCCCAGTTCGGTAAATGTCATGGGACCATACTCTTGCAGATTCCCAAGGATCACCGCACGGATCAGGTCATACTTTCTGCGTTCGATGCACACTGCCCGCTTTGTCGGGTCGGGGTTGAGGGCAAGCACAAAGTCATCCGTTAGCATGGCAACACCGCTACGATGGGTTCAAGTCGGTGTAAACCGCCAGCACATTGCCGGTCGGGTCTTTGAAGACGCCAAACCAACCTGTATCAGGGATCTCCATCTTCGGTTGCAGCACTGTGCCGCCCAGTTCCACCACACGCTTCAAGTCGGCTTCGATATCGTCGCTGGCGATGTAGACCAGCACCTGCCCGACTGGGTTCCCGGCATTGACCTCGGTGAAGCCGCCGCCTCCGCCAGCGCCATCTTCCCACATGGTGTAATTCATCGCGGGGACGTGCTGAAGCTTCCAGCCAAACAACTGCTGATAGAACGAACCAGCCTCCCCGACGTTCGCGGCGGGGATTTCCACATGTACAATATTACGCTTCGACATATCACTCTCCTTTTCTGTTCGCGGATAAAGATAGTCTATTTTAGAACATATTTTCTAAAATTTCAAGCGCCAGATATGGGATGTTTTTCCGCGCAGATAGCACATCTATGCAGGCGCTTCACCCCACGCCGACAGTTGCCCTGCCCCATAGAACGAATCAGCCCCCGCATATGCAGGGGCTGATTGTCTTCATAATCTATTTTATTCTAAGGAGTGTAGCAACTGTTATTTATAATTCCCCCACAGCACTGACAGGTAGCGTAGTACCACTGATAATTAGTTTGGCATCCATTAACGGGTGGTTGACAAACATTATCATCATCGTCATCGCCAGGGTCGTTACCGGGCGGGGTGCAGCTTTCAAAAATGACCTTCTGCGAAGCGGTGTCGATCACGGCTTTTGGGTTTTCCACACAAGCCCCATCCAACGGGTATGTGCCTACCGGGCACAGATCCACAATTGGGCTATCGCCAGGGATGGCTGTACAACATTGGGTCAACGGGTCGTAGGTGGAACCCGGCAGACATTCCTTGCCGTCTGTACCGCTGCCATCCCAAACACAGGTATCACCATCCAAAACGTAATGCTCCGAGCAAGGCTCGCAAAAGGCGGGGACAGCATAACTGCATGATCCCCAAGCGGCAACGTCCCAAGGATTGCCCGGGTCAACATCACCGGGATTGCACAAGAATTTGTCCTTGGTTGGGGTCTGTTCCCCGGGCAAGGCGGAGCAACTCGAAGCGTCATACACCCAAGAGTTTGGCGGCGTGTTCGCCAAATTGAACGTAACGATCGTATACGGGGTGAAATTGGGCGTGCAATTTGGCGCTTGCGAAATGGAGACATCGTTACAAAGCACGAGCGGGGCACAATCAGGCTGCTCGCCGTTGATGCCTGTGCCGGCATAGGTCAACTGCTCACACCACGGCGCGAAAGCGGTCGGGTCTTCCACCACACAGCGAAAGCCCAAATCTGGCAGAGTCTCCAACGGGTCCAGCGAGAAGCGATGCGCAGACAAGGACGGGTCGGCGCTATCCTGATAACTGCTGCCACGCACCGAGCGCTTTTCTCCAAATTCAGGTCAGAGCGGGTCGGCGACAGGATTTTCCACATTGTAGGTCGGGCTGTACCAATCTGCCACCCACTCACGCGCATTACCAGACATATCCCACGCGCCATAGTAACTGACGCCTAATTCGTACTCGTTTACTTCAGTGGTCTTGCCTTCACAAAACGCGTAATTCAACAAACTGCATCCCGCCGCCTGATTGCCCCACGGAAAGATATTCCCTTCGGGTCCACGGGCGGTTTTTTCCCACTCAGCTTCGGTCGGCAGGCGTCCTTTTACAAAAGCACAATATTCTCCAGCCTGCGCATGGTTCACACCGGTCACAGGGTAGTTGATATAACGATAGTCACCATAGGTGGGGCTGTTCTCTTTTTCAGGCGGCGAACACTTGCCAGACTGCACACACAGGGCATATTGCTGGTTGGTCACCTTGGTGCTGTAGATCCAGGTATCGTCCACGGTCACCACGCGCTCCGGGTTATCGGAAAAGTTATACCCCATGATGAAAGGTCCGCCTGGCACCGCGATCAACATTGTTCCATCGACATAGAGATATTTCGAGCCCAACTCCATGACGGGTCCCGCCAGATTGACCGGCTGTTGAGTGGGCGCTTCCGTCTCCACCACGGTAGTTGCTTCCGGTATTTCGACAGTGGGCTCCGCTGTAGCAGATTCCTCTGTCGCCGCCACCTCTGTTGCCGTCGCAGACAAATTACACGCAGAAAGCACCAGAGATATCATCGCTAAAAGCGAAGCAAAATAAATAAACCTTTTCATAACTCACTCTTCTCCTGATATATAACTTTTATATACATCCATAAAAAGTATAACCCTGCGCCTCGTTGAACGTTTTAAAACAATTCATCACCCATTGGTCATAGAAAAAAAACTGCCCGCGAGAAAAATCCCGCGGGCAGAACGTCAACAAATCAACAATGCGATTACGGAGACTGGGTCGGCCGAAGTTCGCAAACGTCTGACCCCGCCACCCATTGACACTGGAGATTGGCAACACAAGCCCCTTCACGCACGATCGGCGCGCAGACCGTATCTGCCAATTCAGTGCATTTGACGGTATTCACACGCACCGTGATACAACCCGTACCGCCCAATGCCTCTTCATATTCAGGCACACAGGCGTTCTGGGTTGCATCAAATGTGTAACCGGGCGCACACCCGGGCAGAACAGCCCCTGCATTTGGCTGGCAGCATTGAAAGCCTTCATTGTAGGCATAGCCCGCTGCACACCCCGCATAGGTTTGCGATGCGAACAGCGCATCATCAATACCAAAGGGAGCGCGTGTCTCGCCGTTGGGCGGTACACAGAAACCAGCCAGTTCATCAAAATATAAGCCTGTCGGGCAGGCACCAGCCGCGTCTGTGCTAACCGCGCAGAATTGCTGTCCGTTCTGGTTCAAGGTCACATACCCAATGGGACAACCACCCGCGCCGGGCTGCGCCAGAATCGGAGTGTAGGCACAGGTTCCATCCGATGGATTCAAGGTGTATCCAGACGGGCAGGAAGGCGCCACACCGCTCACATCCGGGCGGTTGGTGCAGGCAGGGTTACACACCACCACTTCATTGGTCGATTCGATGCCGCGCGGACCACGGCAAACTAATGTCCGCAGACCGCCATCAACACGTTCTTCACACTTAATGCGCGTACCGCGTTCCTCCCATGTTGCGCCAAAGGAAATCTGCACCACGCCGTAGCCATCTCCCTGCGCGCAATATTGATTGATGACCGTGCCTTCAGGCAGGGCACACGAATCTGCAGAGACTTCTTTCGCCACAGGCACAGCCGCAGTCAACTGACAATACGGCGCGAACGGTTGGGGATTATTCACCGCGCAACGGAAGCCTGTATCACGGCCGCTGTCTCCCTGCTCGTTAAAACGACGAATCGCAGAAGCGATCTGCTCTTTTGCTGTCTCGAACGAACTGCCGCGCACCACGCGATACTGTCCACTTTGCGGTCCTGTCGGATTCGTGACAGGTGATTGCCCGTAATAATTGACGTCATACCAATCCGCAACCCACTCGAAGACATTGCCTGCCATATCGAGCACGCCATACATGCTGGCGCCATCCGCATACGCAGTGACGCTGGTCGTGCGCCCGTAGCAATTGGCGTAGTTCAACAAGTCACAGGAAGGGTTGGCGCTGCCCCAGGGGTAAGTATTTCCATTTGTGCCCCGTGCAGCTTTTTCCCATTGCGCTTCGGTCGGCAGACTGCCCTGTATCCAACCGCAATACGCCTGTGACTGATCCCACGAAACGCCCACTACTGGGTGGCTCGCAAATTGGGGATTGCTGAACACCGGTCCGCCCAACTGTTGGGTCGGTGCGGCACAAGCGCCCGCCTTCACACACTGCTCATACATTTGATTGGTCACCGTCGTCTGCTGGATCCAATACCCATCCAAAGTGACGGTATGAGCGGGGGCATCGAAGCCGTTATCGCCCATCGTAAAATCACCCGCTGGAATATAGATCAGAGTACTGCCATCCAGCCACGTCATGGTTTCGCCGCTCTGCGGACCTGAAATTGCCACGGCTGCCACTGCGGCAGTTGGCTCCGCTGGGGGCACCGCGGTGGCAGGCTCACTGGTGGCAGTCACCACCACCGTCACCACCTCAGGCGTGGGCGTACCGCAGGCGGAAAGCAGCAAAGTCACCATTAAAGTCATTGCAAAGATCACATAACGAACGTTTTTCATTCAAACTCCTTCTCCTGCGAGCTGCACAGGACGGAAATGATTATAATGCAGGCAAAAAAATAAGACTGGCGCTCTCACGCCAGCCTTATCTCATTTTACTTTGCAAGACAGAACGTTTTTTGGATCAACACCCGCGTTTCTTCGTTCACATCAGGCATGGATATTAACATCTCACACGCCTGTGCCTCCAAAAAGAGACTCTTCTTCAGTGGCCGCGCAATTTCAAGGATCTA
>VGOX01000130.1 GCA_016875755.1 Chloroflexota bacterium | reverse complement strand
GCAACAACACCACCAAAACGACTCTTCATGGTTCTCTCCTCTTTTCTAAAACTCGTTACTTATCACTCATTACCTATCACTTCTTCTTCCCCGCCTTGTTCCCTTTTGCAATTCTGCGATACGGCGGCATATTGATCACCAAGACCTGACACTTCGTCGGGTCGAGTAATTTATTCCATAAATTCGGATAACTGAGTGCGAACGATTCGGGACGCAACGTGGATGTAATCACCGTGGGAAGGTGTGCATTGTAACGATAATTGAGCACGCTGTATAACTTGTCCTCGGCCCATGCAGACCCCGCACCGCTGTCTTTGAGGTCATCCAGAATCAACAATGGTGTGGTGCGGATCTCATGAAAGCGGCGGTCAAACGAGACATCTGAACTGGGGCGGAAAGTTTGGCGCAGGTAATCGAGCAGGGAGGTCACCTCCACAAGCAAGGCTTGTCCGCCCAAGCCGATGCGGTAATTGCCGATCGCGGCGGCGAGATGGGTCTTGCCGCAGAATGAATCACCTAAAAATACCAGCCAGCCATCGGGGCTTTCCGCAAAACCGACAGCCGCATTATGCGCTTCGTGCAGGGTTTTGACGTCATCCTTGGTGACTTTGATGCGCGAGATTTCCTTGCTTTTGACCTTATTCCCAAACCGATCTGCCTTCTCGACGGTTGTCGTGGTCACTGCTTCAGTGCCGACTTCATCATCTCGCGGCTGGAAGGTTTTGAAGGTCATCACCTTGATTTCAGGCAGGGCCAGCATGGAGATGCCCGGGTTGCTCGTCTCTTCAGGGCGGCGGAAATCGGGCGCGCTGATCTTGAGGTGCTTCACGAATTCTTCATCCTGCAAACGCGAGCGGATGCGTCCCTCGATCTCATCCAACATCAAATTGGTGGTGATGACCGTCGGCAGTTTGTTGATGTAGCGATAGTTGATGATCTGGAATAATTTTTCCTGCGCCCACGGTGTCGCATTCTGTGTGCCAAAGTCATCGAGGATCAACAACGCCGAATTGCGAATCTCTTCAAAGCGTTGCTCAAAGGTCGTTTCGGGGTCACCATACGCAAAGCGGAGCGAGTCAAGCAAGTCTGGAACAGTGATGAACAAGGTCGGTGTGCCCATGTTCACCGCAAAATTTGCGATGGCAGCCGCAAGATGAGTCTTTCCGCAACCATAACCGCCTTCCAACAAAAGCCAGCCCTGCGGCACACGCGCAAATTCTTCACTGCGTTCGAACGCCACGCGTAAATTCTCACGTTCTTGGGCAGACATAAACTTCGCTTTATCATTGCCAGATGGGTTGAAATTCTCGAACGTCAAATGACTGAGTCGATTCAAATTGCTCATCGCGAACAAACGCGAACGCGCACCATCCGCCACATCTTTGGCGCGGCAAACACAAGTCTCCAGCTTTCCAAACTTCTCATGCCCCACAGGCACGTCATAGCGCACATACCCCACTCCCCCGCAATGCGGACAGTTCGGGTCACCCAGCGGCTTCATCGCGCTACTCTCGTTTGAAGAATTCGGAGAACTCGCCTTCGGTGTATCGTTTTGCATCTTTGACAGAGTCTTGTGAATCTCTTCTTTCATCTTTTCCGTTTTCCTTCCAGCGCGCCAGGATCGCCTCGATGTATTTCCAATTCCGCACGTTGCGGCTCACAGCGATCTCGAACGCCTCCTCGAACCACTCGCCCGGGTAATTCTTCTCCGCTTCCCGCAGCATATCCGAGATCAGCGGCGTCAATGCACCGACATTCTCTTCATATAATTTAAACACGTTCGACTTGCTCGGCACATACGAACCAGGTGACGCCTTCAATTTACCTTTGACAAACGCATCCAGCATGAGACGTCCGCGTGGAGAGTTGAGGAAGTAGAAAACGCCCGCATCATTCTCCGCCTTGAGCAGGATACCCCTCTCAAGCGCTTTCCCCAACCCGCGCTGAATCTCATCAATCCTCAAACCCAACGCCCCAGCCTCGAAATCCTCCACCCGCAGCGCACGAAAGTTTCCTTCCATATGTTCGATGCGCCAGGTGACGTACAACGTCACCTTCAACTCCGCGATGTCATCGATCTCGTTCATCAAACGGATCCACGAGTCTGGAATCTGAGTGAAGGTTTCGGAAGAAGTAAAGCCTGGGAATGGGTTCATTATTTTTTACGAATCACGCATTATGCAATTACATAACACGTTCTTGAAACTTTTTACTTATTACTCGTCACTTTTCACTACTCTTATTCGTTCGGTCGAAACACTTTCGTCGCCGCATTCTCGAACTTCGCCAGCGCGCCGCGGAAGATCAACTCCACATCCCCCACGGGACCGTTACGATGCTTGGCAATGATGATCTGGGCAACATTATGCTTATCCGTGTCCTTCTCGTACTGGTCAGGGCGGTAAATGAACATGACAATATCCGCATCCTGTTCCAATGAACCCGATTCACGCAAGTCCGAGAGCATGGGACGTTTATCTGTGCGCTGTTCCACGGCACGGCTCAACTGCGCCGCAGTGAGAACGGGCACATTCAATTCACGCGCCAACACCTTGAGACTGCGCGAAATTTGCGAAACTTCCTGCACGCGGTTGTCGGTGCGGGTGTCGCCGCCCATCAACTGGAGGTAATCCACAATGACGAGGTCAAGGCCATACTCCATGTGCAGGCGGCGGCATTTCGTCCGCAACTGCAAGGGGGTAATGGCGGGTGTGTCATCGAGATAAATATGTGTGTCGGAAAATACTTCAATGGCATGGGTGAATAGGGGCCATTCGTTCTCAAGCAATTTACCCGTACGCAGACGCTGCGAGTCGATGCCTGTCTCCTGCGCGATCAAACGCTGCACCACCTGCTCATTGGACATTTCCAATGAAAATATGGCAACATGCTTTTTGTGCGTCAACCCTGCATTCTTGGCGATCGAAAGCAGAAAGCCCGTCTTACCCTGACCCGGGCGGCCCGCCACGATCAGCAAATCCTGCGGCTGTAAGCCGTTGAGCATTTTATCGAGGTCATAAAACCCTGTCGGCACGCCGTGGAAATCTTCAGGGCGCTTCGAAAGGTCATCGATGCGATCATAAAATTCGGAGAGGACGGAACGAATGGCGGTGACATCACGTTTGGCGCGACGTTCGCTTACGCCAAAGACGGCTTTCTCCGCCTCACCCATCACAATGTCAATGTTGTGTTCGCCCTTGTATGCCAGCGATGCGATCTGGTTCGCGGCGGTGATCATCCTGCGGCGCAGTGAATTTTCCTCCACGATGCGGCCATAGGACTCTGCATTGAGCGAGGTGGGAACTTGATTGATCAGTGACGTGAGATAGGAAGAGCCGCCGATCTCTGCGAGTTGCCCGTTGCGCTCCAGATATTCAGAGAGGGTCAACAGATCAACAGGGGTGCGTTGTTCGTGCAGGCGGATGAAAGCTTCCCAGATCCATTTGTTGCGGTGGATGTAAAAATCATCCGCCGAGAGGAACTGGGCGATGTCATAGTACGCTTCGGGGTTAATCAGCACCGCCCCCACAACGGCTTCCTCGGCTTCGCGGTTGTGCGGTACGCCTGGGTTGGCGGGGGCGGTGGATTCTTCAGGGTAGTAGTCTGTCATTTGTGTGGTTCAACTTCAGGCTGGGGGTGAATCGGGCTTGTCCTTGTCGGGATTATCAATATCGAGTTTGTCGAGAAAATCCTTGAAGACGGATAAACGATCACTCGCGTCTTCCGTAAGGGGCGGCGGGGGCTCCCTGCGGGGAGGTTCGCTGCTCTCAGAGACTTCGCCGTCAGGCTCCATGCCTGCCGTGTCCATCACACTTTGGTGGACGAAGATGGGCACATGCGCGCGGACTGCAATGGCGATGGCATCGGAGGGGCGGGCATCAACGTGAATCTCGCGTCCATCCGCTTCGGCGACGATGTTGCCGAAGAAAATATCATCCTGCAATTTTACGATCTCTACGCGAGTGATGCGAGCATTAAACGATTTGAAGACATTGCGGAGCAGGTCGTGCGTGAGCGGGCGGATCATTTCCACTTCCTGCAAGGCGACGGTGATCGCCTCGGCTTCGTAAGGTCCGACCCAAATGGTGAGATAGCGTTCGGTATTCACCTGCTTGAGCACCACCACACGTTGCGGCTGCATGAGGTGAACGCGGATGCTATCGATCATGACTTCTATCATTTCAGACATAGGAGACTCCAAGTACGCTTATTTTAGCATAAAGGCAGATAAGCAATATAAGAATTGAAAAAGAAAATTGGGTTTGCATTATTCAGAAAACGCGACTATAATCGACTTCGCTCAATCGGGGCGTGGCGCAGCCCGGCTAGCGCGCTTGCATGGGGTGCAAGAGGTCGGAGGTTCAAATCCTCTCGCCCCGACAGCAGTACGACAAAACGTCCTACCGGGAGGACGTTTTTTGTTTAACAAGTATTCGTGTTAAGAATTTATACCCGTCATGGAAACAAACGAACTTTCACCCACCTCCCCCACTACCAACAAACACTCCATTATCAGCCTGATACTCGGCTTGCTTGCCCTGCTCGTATCATGTGGAATGTTTTTGCCGATTCCATTCACAAGTATTATTTGCCTCCCTGCCAGTTTTTTACTGGGGATTTTTGCTTTATTCTATGGAACGATCTCGCTGCACCGCATCCGTAGGGATAATGAAGCGGGCCGCCCGATGGCATGGATCGGTATCTTCAGCGGCGGGTTTATTTTTCTTTGCGTGGTGTGTATGGTGATCGCGCTTATTTCATTTTTGACCTACGCACCTGAATCTTTTCCCATGCCGCCTTTCCTCGAAAACTATCAAATCTAAGCGGATGTTAACCTCCAACTTGCAAATCCATCTTCTCTCGGGTATCCTTGCGAGCGGGAGTGGTTAGGTCCCGGTGGGCTTCCTGGTCTTCAAAACCTGTGGCGGGTTGCGTTGCAGGCCGCGGTGGGTTCGACTCCCATCCACTCCCGCCTACTCGATGGACGTTGGATGATAGATCGTTGAACGTTTTTATCCTCCAACGTCCATTCTCCATATTTGAATTGTAGTACGCCAAAGGTATCTCACATGTCATTTCCTGAACCTGAAGTATTGACAAGGCTGGTCGCACGCGTCTTTCGCATCGACGATGTAACCAGCGAAGACCCAAACAGGGGTTTCGTTCTACGATACCGCGGGGAATTATTGAATGAAGACTCAGCAGAGTTATACGACCAACTGGCAGACTCTGTGAGTGCATACAACCTCACACCGTTATTCCGTATCGAAGAAGGACGGCGTGTTATTTACCTAGCGCCGAAACAGCCAGAACCCCCGCATGAAAAGATTTCCACCAATATCATTCTTTTTGTGCTGACCGTTTTCAGTGTGATGCTGGCAGGCGCGCAGCCTGAGGGTCCCATACCAGCGGATACTGCGGGGCAACTATTGTTTCTGGCCAAAAGTATTTTCACAGGCTGGCCCTTTGCGTTGAGTCTGTTGGGGATTTTGGTCGCGCATGAACTCGGTCACTACTTCATGAGCCGCTATCACAAAACACCTGCAACCCTGCCGTACTTTATTCCATTTCCACTCAGCCCGCTGGGGACGATGGGCGCGGCCATCCTCATGCGCGGAATTCCAAAGAACAAACGCATTCTTTTTGATATCGGCGTCGCAGGTCCCATTGCAGGATTGGTGATCGCCATCCCTGTATTATTTTTTGGATTGTCACTTTCCGAGCTCGGGACGATTACGCCAAGCCCAAATAGTTTTATTGAAGGGAACTCGCTTCTTTATTTATTTGCGAAGTACGCCATCTTCGGACAGTTTCTCCCTGCACCTGTTGAGCCGCAAGGGATTCTCTACTGGCTGCAATATTTCTTCACGGGTCAACCCATTCCCATCGGCGGGTTGGACGTGTTCATTCACCCTGTTGCCTTTGCAGGCTGGGCAGGGATTCTCGTCACCGCGTTGAACCTCATCCCTGCCGGCACATTGGACGGCGGACATGTCATCTATGCATTGTTCGGCGAGAAAGCCCGCAAGGGATTTCCATTCATCATTGGGTTGATGGCCGTGCTGGGGGTTTTCTGGAACGGATGGTGGTTGTGGGCAGCCCTGCTCTTCTGGCTGGGACGCGTCAATGCACAGCCGCTCGACCAGATCACCAACCTCGACCCCAGCCGACGCATGGTTGCCTACGCGATGATCATCGTCTTCCTTTTGGTATTTACGCCCGTGCCATTCATGGTTATGATGCCGTAACCACGTCTGGACAGGTCACAAAAACATCATGAAAAAATTACTCACTCTTTTATTTATTACATCCATTTTGATCAGCGCCTGCGGAGGAGTTTCTACGCCTGGCGCAGATGCGCCTTCTGCAACAGAAAGCGTCGAAAAAACTCCCACCGTGGCACCAGCCGTCGAAACAGCGAGCAGGCTCAACATCGAGAAAGCGGCGTTGAATGGGCTTGAGATCACCGTTTGGACGCCGTGGTATGACGTCGAGCAGAGTCTGTTCGAGTCACTCGTCAGGCAGTTCAATGAAGAGAATGAATGGGGCATTGTCGTCAGCGTGCAAAGTCAGGTGACGTTTGCGGGGCTGTATGAAGCGACAACCGCATCCC
>VGOX01000129.1 GCA_016875755.1 Chloroflexota bacterium | reverse complement strand
CCTCTGCACTGACGGGCGATTTTTCGAGAATGTGTTGCAGACTAGGGCCGTCCACCCATTCTTCGAGCAGGAAGGCATGAGTGGGTGTTTGGTAAATGCCAAGGTATTTGGTTAGGTTGGGGTGGGAGATATCTTGTAGTGGTTTGGATTTGGAATCCAACTCTTTGATGGCTTCGGCGTTTTCGGCGATGCTTTTCGGAAGGATGGTGAGTGTTACAGACTTATTGCTTCGCTCATCGATAGCGCGATATTGTTCGCCCAGTGGTGTGCGCGTGACAAACTCTTCGATGCGATAACGATTGAGGAGTGTTTTCCCGATGAGCGAAGCTGGCATTGTTCGTTGTTATTACAGCGCCCAGGCGAGCATCAATCCAAAAATGGAGATGAGCAAACCGACGTGCAGGAAGATGTTGCTAAAGGCAAGCGGGCTGAGCGGAAAAACGAATTGGATGATGAGATTGACTACAATCAGAACCATGCCAATGATGGGGAGCAAACCTTTGCGGTGGGCGAGATAGTCAGATAAAAAGTCCAATAGTCTTGAGATCATGATTCCTCTGTGTCAGTTTCTTCGCTTTCATGGGGCTCTTGATTGGGCTTGACGTGCCATGCTGCGAATTGTGCCAATAACCTGCCGGGGATGCGTCCCTGCATGATCATGCCGCCGCGTTCATGTTCCACTCGTTCTACCTGCCCAAGTTCATGGAATAGTGAAATGAGCGCACCTTCCTTGTATGGCAAACGGACGTGGATCGGTGAATAGGATTCGTATAATTCTTCGCGGATGAGATGCAGCAAGTCCTTGATGCCATCACCCTTCAACGCAGAAATTGCCACCGATTGGGGGAAGCCCATCAATGTTTCGCGGGCTTGTTCGATGTTTTTCAATTGGTCGGCTTTGTTTAATGCAGTGATCATGGGGATGTGACCCGCGTCAATTTCTTCAAGGGTTTGCTGCACAGCCTGAAACTGACCAAGTGCATTGGGGTGTGAAATATCCACGACATGCAAGAGCAGGTCAGCTTCGGCAATCTCTTCCAACGTGGCGTGGAAGGCTGCGATTAATGTGGTCGGTAGTTTTTGGATGAAACCAATGGTATCGGTGAAGAGTGCAAGGTCGCCGCTGGGGAGATGCACACGGCGGGTGGTTGGGTCAAGCGTGGCGAATAACTGATCTGCCACATACACATCCGCTTTTGCAAGGCGGTTGATGAGAGTGGATTTCCCAGCGTTTGTGTAGCCCACCAGCGCAACGGTGGGGACACGGGAACGCTTGCGTTGGGCGCGGTAACGCAGGCGATGTGCCTCCACTTTTTCGAGTTCGCGTTTGATGTGAGCGATGCGCATGCGGATGGAACGGCGGTCTACTTCCAACTGGGTTTCACCAGGCCCGCGCAAACCGACACCACCAGACGCGCCTGAACGTCCGCCGCCACCGCCTGCCTGACGCTCAAGATGTGTCCATGCACGGGTGAGTCGCGGCAGGTTGTATTCGTATTGTGCCAATTCCACTTGCAGCATCCCTTCGCTGGTATGTGCATGTTGGGCGAAGATATCGAGAATTAATGCAGTGCGATCCAGCACGCGGATCTTGCCGCCGAACGCTTTTTCAAGTTCGCGTTGATGACGCGGCGATAACTCGTCGTCGAAGATAACCACTTCAGACAGGGTTTCTTCGGCAAGCAGCTTTAGCTCTTCCACTTTGCCAGGGCCGATATAGGTGACTGTGTGCGGGTGATTAAGGCGCTGGGTCAGCTCACCGACAACATCCACACCGGCTGTGTCTGCCAGCAAAGCCAGTTCTGCCAATGAGTCTTCAAGGGAGAGGAGTTGTTTTTTTTCACGAATTTCAACACCGACAAGAAATGCGCGTTCACGCGGCGGATTGGTTGGTTGGGGGATTTTCTTTGCCACTGGATTCCGTTTCTGTTTCTATCTTTGTCACTTCAAATTGACCGAAGAACTTGGTAATGTTTCGGTCGGTTGGCTCTGTGCGTGTAGGCAAGAGGATGTGAAAGGTAGCACCATTTAATTTTACTTCGTCATACCCATCTGATTCAACCCAGATGGTACCGCCATGTGCTTCAATAATTCCGCGGGTGATGGGCAGACCAAGCCCGGGTCCGCCGCCTTTGAATTTTGTTTTGCCGCTGGAGTGCAGGTCGGTTTTGCCAAGTTGCTCGAATTTCTCGAATATCAAAGCCTGATTTTCTGCTGAGATGCCGATGCCTGTGTCATTGACGGTAATCTCTACGAAGCCGGGTAACAGCCGTCCGTTAATGGTGATGCGGCCTTCGTCAGGGGTGTATTTGATGGAGTTGGAAACCACGTTTTGAAGTGCCTGATACAGCCGCTCTGAGTCGCCGTAGATCATCAGGTCTTTGCCTTCGAATGGCAGGATCGTGAGCGTGAGTTTGCGATCGGAGATGATCTTTTTGAATTCATTTTGGGTCAGGTTCAAAAGGTGGCTGATCCAAAGCGGTTGAATATTGAGGGTGAGCAGGTGATTATCGATCAGGGAGACATCGATCATATCGTCGATGATGTGACGCAGGCGTTGAATGCCGGTGCTTACGCCGCCGAGATAATTTTTCATTTGCGGCAGTTCAGATGCCTGTACGAGATCTGCCATCATGGAGGTGTAGCCCTCGATGAGGGTGAGGGGGGTTTTTAATTCATGTGCAGCAACTGAAATAAATTTGGATTTATTCTGATCAAGAAGTTGGAGTTTTTCCTGCACTTCGCCCAGTTCGTTCGATATGTGCGCCACGCGTGTTTCCATTTCGTATCGGACGACAACGCTCAGGCTATGAGCAAGAATTGGGATGACCGCTGCGAGCAATTCGAGCGCGTCTTTTTCGCTCAGGCGTTCGCGTGCCACTTCAATGGTCAGGGTGACCATGCGGCTGAGGATGAATGAGACGTAATAATCGCCTTGTTCGAGATTCGTTTCGGTGGGGGAGCGTCACCAGTCGTAGAGGATCGGGTCGAGCCAGGCGGTATCCCCGGTCATGATGGTTTGTTCGAGAAGATCAAAAAAACGTTCGAGCTCGTCGGTAAAACCAACACGCACACCTTCACCGCTCGCGAGTTCGCGGGAGATGCGTTCCACCAGGGGACGCGGATTTCTTGCAGAGATGCTTGGATCGCCATCGTATTCCAAGTTTACGCTGAGTCTGCGCTTTTGGCTATATTCGCAGGTGTGTGACAGCGCATCACGAGTTATTTTCCACGGTTGATGACCCAATGCCAGAGGGTATCGCCGACTGAATGTAGACTCTCTGGTGCGACCTTGTCTACTGTATCTTGTGTAGTGTGCCAGTAGGGGTAGTCGAAATCGATAATATCGATGGCGGGGATGCCTGCTTCCAGGAAAGGAGTATGGTCGTCCAATATGCTGTATTTTTCTTCGTTGATAAAAACATCTCCATAGCCAAGTTGGGCAGCAGTTTCCCATATCTCAGCACGGATGGCATGATTTGAGTTTTTTTCGAGATAAATATTCAGGTCTGCGTCGCCGATCATGTCTACAATGACGACGGCGTTAGGTTGAACGGGTACTTCTTCGACGAACGCACGCGAGCCGAGAATCCAATCCCAGCCTTCGATGCGCCCGTTGTCTTCGGCGTCAAAAAAGACTAGCCAAATGGGTTCTGTGTCGGCGGGCAGGGTTCGTGCGAGTTCGAGCAGTACCGCCACGCCTGAAGCGCCGTCATTTGCGCCAGGGACGGGTTCACTGCGTTTGGTTTCGTCGGGGTCATTATCGGCGAAGAAGCGTGTGTCGTAATGCGCGCCGAGGATGATCTCAGGCGATTCGTCGCTGCGTTTGGCAATGATGTTGTAGATGGGATTCCCCATCCGCTCGCTCTCGTGGACTTCCACTATCCAGCCAGCGGATTCAAGTTCTGTGCGCATCCATTCGCGGATTCGGGCATGCCCAGCCGACCCAGGCGTTCGTGGCCCCATGGCGACTTGAGTCTTTACATCCTCGTATGCGCGTTGTCCATCAAAAAAGGCGGGCTCAGGTGGTAGGCCGGGCGTTGGCGCAGAAGGTGTATTCATGTCAGTTGGCGAAATGCCCGAGGAAACCGAATCAGGTTCGGCAGTTAAGAATGAGGCGATGTACCAGCTTGCAACCAAAGCCAGAAGAGCAAGTATCAAAGAGAGGTAGATGATGGCGGCGCGTTTAGTCATGGTTTTCACGAAGATAAGTTTCGAGGGCTGTTGCAGCGCGTTCAGCATAGGCTTGTCCGCGTTCACGTTTGCCGATTTTTTTATTTTCCAATTCGAGCGGCGGCAGGATGCCGAAGTTTGCTTTCATTGGCTGGAAATCTTTGAGATCGGCGTGGGTGACGTAATGGCATAGTGCGCCGAGCATGGTTTCATTGGGAAGCGTGAGCGGACTTTTGTTTTGCATGAGCCGTGCCATGTTGATGCCCGCCAACATACCTGTGGCGATGTTGCCCATGTAGCCTTCCACACCTGTGATCTGACCTGCAAAGAATAGGTCATCACGTGTTTTGTGTTGCAGTGTGGGGCGCAGAAGTTTGGGTGAGGCGACGAACGTGTTGCGGTGCATCTGACCATAGCGCTCGAACTCCGCATTTTCAAGACCTGGAATTATGCGCAGAATGCGGCGCTGCTCGGGGAATTTGAGGTTGGTTTGAAAGCCGACGATGTTGTATAAACTGCCCGCAAGGTTATCCTGCCGAAGTTGCACCACAGCATACGGACGTCTGCCCGTTTGCGGGTCTTTCAACCCGACGGGGCGCATGGGGCCGTAGGCTAGCGAATCTTCTCCGCGTTCGGCGATGATCTCCACAGGCAAACAGCCTTCGAAGAATTGTCCCGCTTTTACGCCTGAAAGAATGGCTTCTTCGAACGAACGCAGTTCGATGCGTTCGGCGGTTTTGAGCGCATTGACGAATTCGTAATATTGTTCTTTCGTAAAGGCGCAGTTGATGTAATCGCCTTCATCTTCTTGGGGAGTTGTGGTGGTGTCTGCAGTTGTAGAATTGCTATGCTTGCCGTAACGTGAAGCGCGGAAGGCAATATCCATGTTGATGCTTTCCACGCGGACAATGGGCGAGATTGCATCGAAGAAAAAGAGATGGTCGTCGCCGCTCAGTTGCGCGATGGATTTTGAAAGGCTGTCCGAGGTGAGCGGTCCGCTGGCGAGAATGACAGGCATGGAAGGGATTTCCGTCATCTCTTCACGGATGATTTCGATGTTGGGGTGGCTTTCGATGCGTTCTGTGACCATGCGCGCGAAGGCGTCACGGTCCACGGCAAGGGCTGCGCCTGCGGGCAGGGCTGTGGCTTCTGCGGCTTCCAGAAGCATGGAGTTCATCAACCGCAGTTCATTTTTCAGCACACCTGAAGCGCGGTCTGGCAAATTGGAGCCGAGTGAGTTCGAACAGACCAATTCCGCAAGATCACTGCCAATATGCGCACCTGTTGGGTTGACGGGGCGCATTTCGTAGAGCTTTACTTTGAAACCATGTTGGGCGATCTGCCAGGCTGCTTCACTGCCTGCCAATCCGCCGCCAATGACGAGGATGGGTTGATTCATAGGCGACTATTTTACCAGTACCCTCATTTTCCCCATTCTCAAAAAGTGCAATTTATGACCTCGCTGGGTATAATTACTTATCATGCAGCCAGAAATCAGCATCGAATCTCAATTGAAAGATGCGGCACAACTCGCAGAAGCGGAGTGGGCTGTTCTTGCAGAACGGGTGGGCGGCACATGGATGATCCGTTCGGTATATCATCTTGGCAAGTCGGCGCAAAATGACCTGGCTGCGGTCATGAGCACCGCTTCCATTGATGCATGGTTATGCGGCGCGCTCAGTGGTGGGCACACGCGTTCGATGGTAATCCCCAAAGACAGAAAACTAGATGGCGCTCGTTTTTACGCTTTTCCGCTCATAGGCACGTCACAGGTGGTTTTGGTGGGGGCACAGGAGCAGACGACATCTGCCCAAAAGATCTGGAAGTTGACCGCCTCACTGCTTGCAGGGCGCTCCCTTTCCCCAAACCAGCCGCTTCTTCCTGACCTTCAATCTGGTCTTGCTTTCGATCTTCCCCTTGCACTGGAGCAGATTCTGGGAGCTTTTGTGCAGGCAGTTTCCTGTCAAGGTGCTTGGCTGGCGATTCGTCACGGTGACTCGCTGGATATTCAAACTGAATGGAACGCACCCAAGGCCAGAGGTCAGACCCTGCAAATGGACGAGAACCCTGTGCTCCGTCGTCTGAATCGCTCCCTGTCTGATGTGCTTATTTTGCGCGGCCAGCCAAATTGGGAGTCGCTTCCGCATGGGCATATGAAATCCAGCGCAGGCGTGTGGACCTCCCTGCCGTTGATGGTGGGGCAGCGCCTGATCGGGGTTGTGTCGCTTTGGCGGCAGGACGACTTCACGCCGACCGAGCGCGGATGGCTGCGTGAAATGGCAGCGCGTGCTTCTTCGTCGGTTGAGATCGTCATCACGTTCTCGGAAATGACAGCGCACCTGCGCCGACTTGGGTTGTTGAATGATTTTGTTCTTACAGTTTCGTCGGCGCAAAATCTTGATCAGGTTGCGCGGCGCATGTTCGGTTTGTTGACTCGTGCTTTCAGTACAGAATTGATCGCGCTATTCCTGCGCTCCAGTGATGGTCGTGTGATGCGCGATTA